>JBBRFY010000052.1:0-21281 GCA_038241205.1 Cytophagales bacterium | reverse complement strand
ATCCTAATTCCATTCGATACCTTATCTTCGAACCATGAATCGTATCGATAGGCTTACCGCTATTCTTATTCATCTTCAAACCAAAAAAGTGGTTAAGGCAGATGAAATAGCAAAACGTTTTGAGATTAGTCTTCGTACAGTTTATCGTGATGTAAAATCATTGATGGAAGCCGGTGTTCCGGTTGGTTCAGAAGCAGGTAAGGGATATTTCATTGTTGATGGTTATCATCTTCCTCCGGTTATGTTCACACAAGATGAAGCGAGTGCTATGATGCTTGCTGGAAAACTTGTGGATAAAATGGCAGATAAATCTGTTCGTGAAGCATTTGGTTCTGCATTGTATAAAGTAAAGGCGGTGCTGAGTGATGGGGAAAAAGATCATTTAGAAAATCTAGATCCGCATGTCGGTGTGTTTTTGCGCTCACGCTTTGAGCATCGTGAACAACAGAATTTTCCAGATCATTTTCTTACGGCAATACAACGTGCAATTGCTAAACGTCAGGTTTTGAAACTGGATTATAGTGATGCAGAGGAGAGCGTAACGCAACGCTGCGTTGAACCAATCGGTATGTTTTATTACAGCATGACGTGGCATCTTATCGGTTGGTGCCGACTTCGAAATGGCTATCGAAATTTTCGTGCCGATCGAATTAAAGACATGACCAACATAGAGGAAGTTTTTGTTGCACGAAGTGCGAACTCGCTTCAGGAATATTTTAATTCTGTTTTTCAGACCAATCAAAATTTGACGCGTGTTTTTATCGTGTTTGATAAATCAGCCATCCGTAGCAGATCCTTATATGGTTGCGTTACACAAGAAGACCTGGGCGATCAGATTCGTGTTGAGTTTATGATTGATAGTATTGACTATATGGCGCAATGGCTTTTAATGTTTGGCAGTCATGCAATTGTAGAAAGTCCCGAGGAGCTGAAAATAAAAATGGCGGAGATAACGGAAGATCTTTATAATCATTATTCAAAATCAAGTCTGGATCATCCGATATCTGTATCAGAATAATTTTCTGTGCACCTACTATAATCAGGACAGAGATTATGCTCCAGAGGAGCAACCTATTTGTAGCAAGATCATTAATCTTTTTTGCCTGGCTCCAGCGGAGCCACCTGACAGCATTTATTCTCTTATCTACATGCGAAGATTATCTGTCCGCCTCTAGAAATAATAGGCGGCTCCTCTGGAGCCGGTTTACTTAACCGTACCTAATTTCTACAAACAGATTGCTCCTCTGGAGCAAAGTCTGGTTGAGCCGCGTTCAAATCGTTCATCTTAAATCACAAGTCACTCATCGCAATCAATACCGTATCGACTCAGATAATAAAATTTAGTGCTCTACTGACATACTGTTGTCACTCATTCGAAAATTTTTTAAAAATAGTTTTTCCTACTGCCATAGGGCTGTCATGCTGTGCTTGTTACTTAGCACAAAAAAACAAACACTATGGAACCACAATTGAAAGAAGTAAAACCGATTAACTTTTTATTTTTTCGTGCCGAAACAAAAGTGAATGAATTAATGAAATTCATTCCGATGGCAAAAGATCTTTTCAAAGAAGCCGTTCGGTTAGATCTTCATGTGGCGGGCCCGATTCATTGGCATTATTTCGGATTTACCGGTGATGAATCAAAATCGTTTATACTAGAAGTAGCGGTGCCGGTGGCAAATGTTGTTGATGAATATGATGGAGCGTTTCATTTCAAACGCACTGACCCGTTTAAATGTGTGAGCCTTATTCATGAAGGCGCGTGGAATGATATACCTCAGAGTTATGGTAAGATTATACAGTTCGTAGCCGAAAATAATTTACAAATGCTTGGAGTAAATCGTGAACTCTACATTAATGCTGACTTTACAAATCCTGAAGGAAATGTTACTCAAATTCAACTTGGCGTTAATTAAATTTTCCAGGCAAAGATGGTTGCTGCTTGGTGCAGGTGTAGTGGTTGCGATCATGGCTTGGTTAACAATTTTATATTTTTAAAATGGACGTATTCGTTTTCAAAACATCGGTTGAGAGCACGGAAGGTATTCAGCGATTGAAACCTTCTCTCGATGCACTTGTAGGCAATGGCCATTGGAACTTTGCGTTGGATGATTGCGATAAAATATTGAGAATCAAATCGCGAACCCTGCATCCATTGGTTGCGCAAAGGATTTTGCAGGAATATGGCTTTGCCTGTTCAGAGTTGGAGGATTAGAAGAAAGGTATAGGTAGGCGTGAACGTTTTCACCTTACGCTCCTGTTTAAAAGCATCGTTAAAAACTTTAAATTCCAGTCTCCTACCTTATCAGGAAGAGGCAAAGAAAAAATTGTTTTTAACGATGGCTTTAAAATAGTGTATAAAGTAAAAACAGATTAGCATTTCACTTTTTGTTGAAAGCGAAACGTTGTTACTTTGAACTCCTTAAAATCTGCTTTAGTGATCAATACCTCCACTGCCATTATGGGCGACATCAACATTGACGACCTCGATCCAAGAGAATACATTATTATAAAACGCGCGCGGGTAAACAACCTGAAGAATCTGAGTGTGGCCATTCCAAGAAATAAAATGGTGGTGATCACCGGTCTTTCGGGTTCAGGAAAATCATCGCTGGCATTCAACACACTTTTTGCAGAAGGTCAACGCATGTATGTTGAAAGCTTAAGTTCGTATGCCCGTCAGTTTTTGGGTAGAATGGAAAAGCCTGAAGTCGATTACATTCGGGGTGTGTCGCCTGCCATTGCTATTGAGCAAAAGGTAAATACACGAAACCCACGTTCAACCGTGGGCACATCAACCGAGATATATGATTATTTGAAATTACTTTTTGCACGCATCGGTAAAACGTATTCGCCTATTAGCGGTAGGGAAGTGAAAAGCGATACCGTGACTTCCGCAGTTGACTCACTGAACAAGTTGAAGGCCGGCACGCGTGTTATGATTGCTTGTCCGTTGCACATTAAAAAAGGCCGCAAGCTAAAAGACGAATTGAATTTGCTATTGAGCAAAGGCTTTGCGAGAATTTTAATTAATGGCGAAGTAAAATTTATTGAAGAGTTGCTGAATCCAACAGAGGCCGTTGAAGGTAAGGTAGCCGCAAAGAAAAAGATCCCGATAGCTATCGGGACAAAAAAAGTGAAAGAGCCTGAGGTTGAATATGAAGTTTTAATCGATCGTGCCAGCATCAATGCAGAAGATGAAGATACTATTTTTCGTCTTTCAGATTCTGTGCAAACCGCGTTCTTCGAGGGCGAAGGATATTGTAGGGTTCATGCAGAGGGCTATGACAAATTGAATTTCTCTGATCGTTTTGAGTTGGATGGAATGACGTTTACAGAACCTTCTATAAATTTCTTTAGCTTCAATAATCCTTTTGGCGCGTGCCAAACCTGCGAAGGATTTGGAAAGGTATTGGGCATTGACGAAGATCTTGTTGTGCCTGATAAATCGCTTTCTATTTATGAAGGAGCCATTGCGCCATGGCGAAGTGAAACCATGGGTGAGTGGCAAAAGCCATTGTTGAAAAACGGAATTAAATTTGATTTTCCGATTCATCGGCCTTACAACGAATTGACAAAGGAGCAGCAAGCTTTAGTGTGGAATGGCAATTCTTATTTTGAAGGCATTTGGAGTTTCTTTAAATATCTGGAAACGAAAACATATAAAATTCAATATCGTGTTTTGTTATCGCGGTATCGCGGCAGAACAAATTGTCCGGATTGCAAAGGTAGCCGTCTTCGAAAAGATGCGCAGTATGTAAAGATTGCAGACCAGTCAATTACCGATTTGGTTTTGCTTCCCATAGAAGAGGCGCTCGTGTTTTTTCAAAATATTAAACTTCCGGTTTACGAAAAGAAAATATCAGATCGCATTCTAACGGAAATTACTTCGCGATTAGAATATATGGATAAGGTAGGTCTTGGATACCTTACGCTGAACAGACTTACGTCAACGCTTTCAGGAGGAGAATATCAACGCATCAAACTGGCAACATCACTAGGGAGTGCGTTGGTTGGGTCAATGTATATTTTGGATGAACCGAGTATTGGATTGCATCCAAAAGATACTGATCGTATGATTGGTGTTTTAAAATCGCTGCGTGATCTGGGCAATACCGTTATCGTTGTGGAGCATGAAGAAGAAATTATGCGCGCGGCCGATCAGATAATTGATATTGGGCCTGATGCTGGAAGCCACGGAGGTGAGTTGGTTTTTCAGGGTTCTATAAAAGACATCAACGGAAAAGTACAATCGCATACAACCGATTATTTAACCGGTAAAGAAAAAATTGCCTTACCTAACAAAAGGAGAAAAGGTAAAGACTCTATAACGGTTGTTGGCGCACGCGAGAATAATTTGAAAAACCTTACGGTAAAATTTCCGATGGGAATTTTCACTGTGATAACCGGTGTAAGTGGTTCAGGAAAATCTACGTTAGTTAAAAAAATACTGTACCCTGCAGTTGGTCGCATCAATGGTTCGGTAGGAGAAACACCCGGCAAGTATGATAAACTGGAGGGCGATTTCGCAAAAGTAACACAGGTAGAATTTGTAGATCAAAACCCGATTGGAAAATCTTCACGATCAAATCCTATCAGTTATGTTAAAGGATATGATGCCATTCGCCAGTTGTATGCCGATCAACCACTTTCGAAACAACGTGGCTATAAACCCTCGCATTTTTCTTTCAACGTTGAAGGAGGAAGATGTGAAACCTGCGAAGGCGAAGGTGAGATACGCGTTGAGATGCAGTTTATGGCCGACATCTTTTTGAAATGTGAGAGCTGTCATGGCAAACGCTTTAAGCAAGAAGTGTTGGAGGTTGAACACAATGGAAAAAATATTGCTGATATTCTCGACATGACGGTGGAGGAAGGAATGACATTTTTTCAGGACAAGAAAACGATTCACGATAAAATTCTTCCGATGAATGATGTTGGTTTGGGTTATGTAAAACTCGGCCAATCATCAAACTCGCTAAGTGGCGGAGAAGCGCAGCGCGTAAAGCTTGCTTCATTCCTCGGAAAGAATTCGCATGACGGTCACATCCTTTTCATTTTTGATGAGCCCACCACAGGGCTTCACTTTCACGACATCTCTAAATTGTTAAAGGCAATGAATGCGTTGGTCGATGAAGGCCACACGGTGATTGTGATTGAACATAACATGGATGTTATAAAATGTGCCGATTGGATTATTGATCTTGGCCCGGAAGGTGGAGAAAAAAGAGGAGGCAGCTTAATGTTTGAAGGCACACCTGAAGACATGGTGAAAAAAGGTAAAGGGTTTACGGCTGAGTTTTTAAAAGAGAGGTTTAGCTGATTTGAAAATGTGTCGATTTGAAAATTTGAAAATGTAGATTCGAAGACGTGGTTATTTTAAATCTTCAAATTCTCTTTATTTTTAATCCACTTATTATAGAATAAGCTCATCAACGAATCATTCGATTGCGCTCCGGCAACACATTCTCAAATCAATAAAAGAATTAGAATACCTTACCGCGTTTAGTAAAATAGCAATACCTTAACGATGTGCTATATAAAGAAGATCCGTTTTGCAAAAGAAGACGGGCATCTTAAAATTAGTTACGGCTTTCATTTTCAAATTTTCAAATCTGTTCATTTTCAAATCAATTCGCTATGTCCATTAAAGTTGCGATTCGTCATCAAATGTTTTATGAGTACGATCGCTCAATCAGTTTATCGCCACATACATTTCGATTGCGACCAGCACCGCATTGTCGCACTCCCATACTTTCGTATTCGCTAAAAATAAAACCATACAATCATTTCATTAACTGGCAACAAGATCCATTTGGTAATATGTTGGCGCGCGTTGTTTTTCCAGAGAAAACAACCAAGCTTCATTTTGAAGTAGAGGTAATTGCCGATATGATTGTGATCAATCCGTTTGATTTTTTTGTTGAAAAGTATGCCGATGATTTTCCGTTTGCGTATGACGATCAACTGAAGAAAGAATTACTTCCGTACTTTGAACTAACAGATAACGGACCATTGCTGCAACAATGGGTAAAGCAAGTTGATGTTTCACAAAAGAAAAGTATCATTAATTTTTTGGTAGAACTCAACCAAATGGTTTGGCGGAACACGCAATACACCGTTCGATTGGAACAGGGTGTTCAAACGTGTGAACAAACGTTGAGTTTAAAAAGTGGTTCGTGTCGTGACTCGGGTTGGTTGTTGGTGCAGATACTTCGTCATCTTGGTTTGGCTGCGCGATTTGCTTCCGGATATTTAGTTCAACTAAAAGCAGATCAGAAAGCACTTGATGGCCCATCGGGTACTGCGCAAGATTTTACAGATTTGCATGCTTGGGCAGAAGTATTTATTCCAGGTGCGGGTTGGGTAGGTCTTGATCCTACATCAGGATTGTTTGCTGGTGAAGGACACATTCCGCTTTGTTGCACGCCCGATCCTGTGAGTGCCGCACCCGTTACGGGTCTTGCTGATTTTAGCAATGTTACCTTTAATTTTAAAAATGAAGTAGTTCGTATTCATGAAGATCCACGCGTAACAAAACCCTATACCGATGAACAATGGGCAACGATCATGGCGCTCGGAAATAAAATAGATGAAGATTTTCAGCAAGGTGATATACGACTGACGATGGGCGGTGAACCGACTTTTGTTTCGGTTGACGATATGGAAGCGAAAGAGTGGAATACAGATGCTGACGGTCCACAAAAAAGAAAACTGGGTGCCGATCTTATTAAAAGATTAAAAAATGTTTTTGCTCCGAAAGGATACATACATAAAGGACAAGGTAAATGGTACCCAGGCGAGCCGTTGCCACGTTGGCAATATTCTGCATACTGGCGCAACGATGGACAATCCATTTGGAGAAATGATTCGTTGTTGGATATTGGTGATACGAAATCGAACTATACTGTTGATGACGCAAAGAGATTAACGCAAGAATTAACGAAGTTTTTAAATATTCCACAAGACCATATTCATCCGGCAATGGAAGATGTGTTTTATTTTTTGTGGGAAGAAAATAAAGTGCCCGTCAATGTTGATCCGTACAAAGCAAATTTGAATGATCCGCTAGAGCGACAAAAACTCGCTGAGCTTCTAACAAACGGTTTGGGTAATCCGGTTGGTTATGTTATTCCAATGGAATGGAATCATTGGAACAACAAATGGATTTCATGCCAATGGCCTTTCCGAAATGATCATCTTATTTTAGTTCCAGGTAATTCTCCGATCGGTTTACGTTTACCTTTAAAATCAATTGCATACATCAGCGAACCAAAAGTTCAACGCAAAGTTGAGCGCAGCACATTTGAGTCACTTCCAGCACTGGAAAACTTTCAGACCAAAGTTGATCTTCGCTATGCATTGCCAATTACTGTTCAAGAATTGCCAAAAGAATTTTATCAAGAGCCTTACCCTGAAGTAGAAGAGGAAGGTGAGGACAAAAATCCAAAACCAAGAAAGAAGCCTGAAGAAAAATACGAGCCTGAATTTGAAGTCTTCACTATTAAAACGGCATTGTGTATTGAAGTGCGCGAAGGAAAAATTTATTTCTTTATGCCTCCGCTCACGTATGTAGAACATTATTTTGATTTGCTCGCATCCATCGAAGCGGCCGCTGAAAAATTAAAGCTGCACGTAATTATTGAAGGCTACGAACCTCCGCATGATAATCGCATAACGAAAATTTCATTATCGCCCGATCCGGGTGTGTTGGAAGTAAATGTTCATCCCGCCAAAAGTTGGAAGGAGATTGTGAACAATTACGATATACTTTTTGAACAAGCGCGACTAAGCAGATTAAGTACAGAGAAATTTAATCTTGATGGTAAACACACCGGCACGGGTGGAGGCAATCATATTACCATTGGCGGAATCACTCCTTCTGATAGTCCGTTACTAAGACGACCTGATCTACTTCGCAGTTTAATTACCTATTGGCAACATCATCCTGGCCTGTCTTATTTATTTTCTTCCTCGTTTGTCGGGCCAACCAGTCAGGCGCCACGCGTGGATGAAGGGCGACAAGAAATGTTGTACGAATTAGAAATTGCTTTCAGCCAGATTGATGACAAAAAGGACGTTCCATTCTGGATGGTGGATCGTATTTTTAGAAATCTTTTAATCGATATAACCGGTAATACACATCGTGCAGAATTTTGCATTGATAAATTATATTCGCCCGATAGTTCAACGGGGCGCCTAGGTATTTTGGAATTTAGAGGATTTGACATGCCACCGAACAAACATATGTGCATTGTTCAGTTATTGTTAATCAGATCGATCGTTGCTATGTTTTGGAAGAAACCGTACAAACATAAACTGACCCGATGGGGAACAGAGTTGTATGATAAGTTTATGCTTCCGCATTATGTCGAGCAAGACTTAACGGAAGTTGCGCGCGATCTTCAGGAAGCCGGCTATCCATTTCAAGTAGAATGGTTGGAGACCTTTTTTGAATTCCGTTTTCCGCTTTATGGAAAAATTTCAGTTCAAGATATGGAGTTACTAGTGCGCATGGGCATTGAACCCTGGCATGTGTTGGGCGAAGAGTCCTCTAGTAGTGGCACCGCACGTTTTGTTGATTCTTCTGTTGAGCGTGTCGAAATTAAAGTTCGAAATTTTAATAATGAGCGATATATGATTACGTGCAACGGTGCTCCTGTTCCGTTGCAATCAACATTAGTAAAAGGAGAATATGTTGCCGGAGTTCGCTACCGCGCGTGGACTCCGCCATCTGCTCTACACCCTACGTTGGGTAAAGATGTTCCGTTGGTATTTGATGTGGTTGATACCTGGAACCATCGCTCTATTGGAGGATGCACCTATCATGTGGCGCATCCGGGTGGAAGAAGTTATGATACCTTTCCAGTAAATTCATACGAAGCCGAAGGGAGAAGAATAAGTAGATTCTGGACGCAAGGCCATACACAAGGACCTATTACTCCTTCCGAGAATTTTAGTGCGGTATCGCGTTATCTCGAACCAAATCAAATTCCGAAAAATTTTGATCCACCGCCATTAAAAATAAGTCCCGAATATCCACGTACTTTAGACTTGCGGCAATTCTAAATTGTAGTAAATTTTGGAGAACTAAAATTGAATTATAAAAGAATCGTATTATAGAAAAATAGCTACGAATCCGCGAGTGTACTAATTCGTGCATTCGTGGCAACAAAAAACTCTAATGCCGAACGAAGTTCAACCCATATCACTCGAAACCTTAACTGCAGGCTACCTATCTGATCAAAAAGTATTGGACGAATGTTTCAATCAAAATGAGCAGGCTAAAGATTCTTGGAAACAGTTGTTGACGAATATTGAAAATCTTGGCTCCGCTGAATTAAAAAATCGGCAGCAAGAATTATTAAAGATCCTTCAAGAGAATGGCGTTACCTATAATGTGTATGGTGATAGCAGCGAGCTCATTCGTCCGTGGTTGTTAGATGCAGTACCGATTGTTATTTCCGCTGCAGAATGGCGGGGAGTAGAACGCGGCATGAAGCAACGCGCATATGTTCTCAATAAAATTGTAGAAGATATTTACGGTGATCGAGCGCTTCTAAAAAAAGGAATTATTCCACCGGAATTGATTTATGCGCATTCTGGATTTTTACGTCCGTGCGATAAAATAAAATTGCCAGGCGAGCATCAGCTCACCCTGTATTCAGCAGATTTATCGCGTGGACCCGATGGAAAAGTGTGGGTGATAAAAGATCGCGCGCAAGCTCCTTCAGGAATGGGCTACGCATTAGAAAACAGAAATGCGATGAGCCGCGTGTTGCCAGAATTATTTTACGAGCATCAGGTTTCGAAGATAGGAGCATTTTTCAGAAGCATGATGCAGGCGCTCATTCACATTGCACCGCAGGGAAAAGAACATCCACGGATTGTTTTACTTACACCGGGGTCGCGCAATGAAGCGTATTTTGAACACGCCTTTCTTGCATCGTATCTCGGTCTCACATTGGTGCAGGGAGAAGATTTAATTATGCGCGATAGTTTTGTTTGGATTAAAACCGTTGAAGGCCTTGAAAAAGTAGATGTGATTTTGCGAAGAGTGGATGATTCGTTTTGCGATCCACTGGAGCTACGCGAAGATTCACAACTTGGCATACCCGGTTTGCTGCAAGCCGTGCGCAAAGGTAATGTTGCTATTGCCAATCCGTTGGGTAGTAGTATTCTTGAGAACACTGGGCTGATGGCTTTTCTCCATGGTGCCTTTAAATATTTTCTTGACGAAGATCCAATCATACCCATGATCGCTACGTGGTGGTGCGGACAAAAAAAGGAAATGGATTATGTGCTACAAAATATTGATACTCTAGTTATAAAAGATATTGAACGTGTTGGAAGTTTTAAGACGGTGATGGGCAGTCAGCTTTCGAAGGCTGAGAAGGAAGTGTTAATTCGAAAAATAAAATTTGAGCCCTTTCGATATGTAGGACAAGAAGAAGTAAAGTTTTCAACTTCGCCCGTTCTTACAAAAGAAAAATTAGAACCGCGTTTCACTGTTCTTCGCTCGTATTTGGTAGCGAACAAAGGCGGATACGAAATGATGCGTGGAGGATTAACACGGTGTTCTCCGGAACGAGGAAGCTTTCTTGTTTCAAATCAAGATGGAGGTATTTCGAAAGATACGTGGGTAGAGGCATCGCATATAAAAAGTGTAGCGCCATCCGTTGCGAATCAAACACCCGACATGAAACGGAAGGCAGTGTTGCCTAGCCGTGCTGCTGAAAATTTATTTTGGGTGGGTAGATACACGCAACGCATAATTCGTACGTCACGCTTTATTCGAATTGTGTTACGAAATTTGACACAGAAGAATTATATCAATGGAGGGAATGATTCTGAATCGTTAAAATTTTTGTTGGAAACATCTACACACATTACCGATACCTATCCAGGTTTTGTGGAGAATGCTGAAGATGAAATGAGCAAGCCGTTGATAGAAATTCATCAAATAATCTGTAACCCAAATCGCGTTGGCAGTATTCTTTTTACGTTAGGCAATTTGCTAAAGTCAATGTATGCAGCACGCGATAGATGGACGGTAGATAGCTGGAGAATTATTGATGAAATAGAAAACGATAGAAAAAGACTTGGTGCATTAGAGCCCGATGGAATTCGCCATGCAATTTCATTGCTTGATCAACTCAATGGTGGACTGCTTTCATTTTCAGAGATGACGCGTCAAAGCATGTATAGAAGCGATGGGAGAATAATGTATCGTATAGGTCAACTCATTGAAGAAATTTTGATGGAACTTGCCCAGTATAAATCCATTCTTTCGTATCAACATGAAGAGAGCGCAGAGTTTCAATTACTTGAAGCATTGTTGCTGAGCAATCAAAATCTATCTTCGTACCGATCGGTTTACAGAACCTCTTTGGATGTTTCGCCTGTAATTGATCTTCTTTTTTTAAACAGTCAGAATCCGACCTCAATATATTCTCAATTGGAGCAGATGCTGAAGTATGCCAGAAGCCTCGCACAAAAATCGAATGGTACAAACGACAATGATATTTCGCGGTTGGTTTTTGAATGTTATTCTCAGGTTCGCCTAATGAATGTAGAGAAGTTAATAGAGGTTGTTGATGAAACAAAACATCGAAAAGTATTTGATGAGTTTTGCACTTCCCTGCAAAGTCAAATATGGAATGTATCGGCTAAGTTGAGTGCAAACTACTTTAGTCATTCTACCTATCAGCAGCAAGGAAGTAAGGGCGGGTTTCAATTTGAAGTGTGATGCGTTATAAAATTCGTCATATTACTGAATACCTTTACCAAGACACGGTGAGTACTGGGCATAACCGCTTGTGTCTTGTGCCGCTTAATCATGGAGAACAAAAATGTATTTCGTCTGATATTAAAATTTCGCCCACACCAGATGAGCTTACCTATCGAACAGATTTTTTTGGAAACACGTTGTTGTTCATCTCCATTTACAAAGAGCATTCTCAACTCGAAATTATTTCAGAAAGTGTAATAGATATTGAGAACAGAAACAATGCCGATCTGGCATTTAGTTCAAATGTTTTGTGGCGTGATGTAAAAAAACATATTGCATTCCATAGCAATATGTATTTTGATGTTGTTCAATATGTATTGCCGTCCAAATATGTTCCTTACAGTGAGGATATAAAAACATTTGCAGAGGATTGCTTCACAGAAGATGCAACACTTTGGAGTGGATGCAGGGCACTCATGCAAAAGATATTTACTTCGATAGAATTTAAGTCTGGCTTCACCACTGTAAATACTCCGGTTGAATTTGTATTAAAATCCCGAAAAGGTGTGTGTCAGGATTTTGCTCATCTTATGATTGCGTGTTTACGAAACATGGGCTTGGCTGCACAATACGTAAGTGGTTATATTGAAACCATTCCACCTCCTGGAAAAGTGAAGCTCGTTGGCACAGATGCTTCTCACGCATGGGTGGCGGTTTACTTTCCGGAAATTGGTTGGGTAGAATTTGATCCTACAAATAATTTGCTGCCTTCTTCCAAACATATCACAGTAGCCTTTGGCCGCGATTACTTTGATGTCGCTCCGATTAAAGGAATCATCTTCAGCTCAGGCAAACAGAAAATTGAGGTGAAGGTAGATGTGCATAGAATTAGTTAATTTGAAAATGAGGCAATTTGAAAATTTGGAAATGAAATAATTGTGAAGTCATCTTCAAATTTTCAAATCAACACATTTTCAAATCAACTTACTTCCCAATCTTCTCATGCGAAGTAATAATACCTTTTATAAGTGAAGAACTAAACCCGCGATGTTCCATTTCATTTAAGCCGGCAATGGTGCAGCCTTTCGGTGTTGTCACTTTATCAATCTCTTCTTCTGGATGGCGATTACCTTTCAATAATAATTTAGCGGCACCGTTTACAGTTTGTGCAGCAATTAGACTTGCGGTCTTTGCATCGAATCCAATTTCAATTCCACCTTGTGTTGCAGCACGAATAAAACGAAGTGCATACGCAATACCACACGCACCAAGCACGGTTGCAGCATCCATTAATTTCTCATCGATAGGCACCGTAATGCCAAGCTGATCAAACAATTCAGTTACATATTTAATCTGCGAATCGTTGGCGTTACTATTACAAATACACGTAACCGATTCTTGTATCGCGATAGCAGTATTTGGCATCGCTCGAAAAATAGGCACACCCTGATCAACAATAGCAGAAAGATCTTTTACTGAAACACCTGTTACCACGCTAATGACAATGTGTTTTGAGGCATCAAAGTTTTCTTTTAACCCTTCTAATACCTCTCTTACATTATACGGTTTTAACGCAACAATAATAACGTTGCTATTTTGAATAGCTTCTTTGTTGTTGCTTGTGGTATTTACACCAACTGTTTTTAAATGTTGAAGCGCATCTAAATTTCTTTTGGTTACGGTAATATTTTTTGCAGAAACAAATTCACTTTTTAACAATCCTTCTGCAATCGCAGCGCCTAAATTTCCGCCACCAATAATGGCAATCTTTGAATTCTTCATGTACTTGTTTTTTTAATTCCGCCATGCGCGGGATGCCGACTATTACTTTACTTCTATAACTCGCTTTGAATATCATTCTCACAAACGGCAACGGCAATTTTTGAATCGGCTGTGCCATAGTAGAGAAACCATTTGTCTTTAAAGAAAACCAATCCTTCTGAGAATGTAACTTTGTTAACCAAGCCTGCCAACTCATAATCTTTTTCAGGAAAAATAAAGGGCTCATTAAGTTGGTATAACATTTTTGATGGATCATTCTTGTCCATCAGGGCTTGCCCACCGCTGTACATTTCAATTCCTTCTCCCGAAGTTTTTCTACGCGCACCGTTGTAAATAACTAAGATTCCATACTTCGTTAAAATAGGTGGAGGTCCGGCTTCAACTAATCCATTATCAAATAAAGAGGTTTCCTTTCTTTTGTGAATTACAGTTAAAGGCTCGCCATTTTTATCTTCCAACATTTTCCAATGGATTAAATCATCGGATGTGGCAAGCATGATACCTTCACCATAATACATCCAAAACTTATTGTTGATTTTAGCGGCAATCAATTTTCCGTTTTTCTTTTTACATACAATTGCGCCAGATTTAGACCAAGTATCTCTGTGCCGATCATCACCAAACACAAGACCATGTTTTTGCCAATGAAGAAGGTCTTTGGATGATGCAATACAAAGTCGCGCAGTCTTGCCGTCATACGCAGTGTAGGTCATGACGTACCTGCCTGTTGAATCCTCCACGATACGGGGGTCCTCACAACCTCCCATCCATTCATATTTTTTCATGAAGTCTTCATCAGGATAAAAAACAGGTTGAGGTAATCGTGTAAAATGAATTCCATCCGTACTCTCGGCCAATCCCAGACGCGAAGTTCCGGTCACAACTTTCACGGTATCTTCCGCGCGATAGAGTAAATAAATTTTGTCATCACGCACAATGGCGGACGGGTTGTAAACATCGTTCGCTTCCCAATATACATCGTGTTTCCAAATGGGACATTTAAAACTTGAGTTTGCATTCGAAGTTAGAATTGGATTTGCAGAATCTACTTTAATAAATGGAAACAAAGCCCAGCGTGTGCTATCAATACCTTGCGTAATTACTTCATCCGTATTATTCTTTGTTGTTGAGCAGGATGCCAACACAACACAAACACTAAGAACGGTTAGTGATTTCATAAGTATAAAGTTCGATTGTATCATTATTGTAAAAATACAGTATTTGCAATGCAATGCTTACTCTTTAAAGTGAAGCGAAAAATATATTCCTTGAACTTGAAAATACTTTCGCGTACTTCGCGCGCGGAGCTCACACATTTTTAAATCGCAATGGAATTACTTTTTAAACCCTGGCCATGGTATGTGGCCGGGCCTGTTATAGGACTTACTGTTCCTGCCTTACTCTTGTTAGGCAATAAACGATTCGGCATTTCTTCCACCCTTCGACAGATTTGTGCGGCATGTTATCCTGCCAATATTTCTTTTTTGAAATACGATTGGAAGGCCGATCAATGGAATCTCTTTTTTGTTGGTGGAATTTTAATCGGTGGTTTTCTCGGAGGATATGTATTGGCCAACCCTAACAGTGTTGAAGTTTCAGATGCAACACTCACTTTATTTTATTCTTTCGGTCTTGAAAACATAAACGGACTTTTACCGGAAGAATTTTTTAACTGGAATCAGCTCGGCACCATGCGTGGATTTATACTGATGGTTGTCGGTGGATTTTTAGTTGGGTTCGGAACACGTTATGCGCGCGGCTGCACCTCCGGTCATGGCATTTTAGGATTGTCTGCGTTGCAATGGCCATCACTTGTTGCCACCATTTCATTTTTTGTTGGTGGAATTTTAATCAGTCATTTTGTTCTTCCTTATCTCTTAACGCGCTGATACAATGAAGAACATAAAATATTTAATGGTTGGAGTTGTTTTCGGATTTGCCCTTACTAAAGGGGAAGCTATTTCATGGTATCGCATGCAAGAGATGTTTTACTTTCAAGGATTTCACATGTATGGAATATTCATGACGGCTGTATCTGTTGGGACGTTAGGTATTTGGCTTATTCGAAAATTTGGAGTTAAAACAATGGAGGGAGAAGTGGTTGGAGAAATAAGCAAACCCCATCACCACGGAGTAATTTTTGGAGGATTAATTTTTGGTTTTGGATGGGCACTTACTGGCGCATGCCCGGGGCCTTTGTATGCACAGATTGGTGCAGGTTATGGCGTAACCATCATAACATTTTTATCTGCCGTATTGGGCACTTGGGTTTTTGCTTTGCTGAAACCGTACTTGCCAGATTAATTTTATTTCTACAAAAATTTAGGGAACTAAATATGATTCCATTATTTTAATCTTGAACAATCAACAATAAATTCTACCAAAATGAAATCAGACATTGTATGCACGGTATCGATGAAAATAAACGCACCAACATCCAGCGTTTGGGATGCATTAATTAATCCGGAAAAAATTGCCAAATATTTTTTTGGAACAAAAGCTTCTTCTGATTGGAAAGAAGGAAGTGCGCTAACGTTTAGTGGCGAGTGGGAAGGTAAACCCTATGAAGACAAGGGACTAATTTTAGAGATTGAGAAAGAAAAAACTTTCAAGTATAGCTATTGGAGTAATTTTTCTGGCGATGATGATGTGCCAGAAAACTATCAAATTATTACCTATGCTCTTCACACTGAAGGAGCCACAACGATCTTTACCGTAACACAAGAAAATTGCAAGAGTGAAGAAGCGTGTGCGCATTCTGAAAAAAATTGGAATATGATTATTGGATCAATGAAAGATATGTTAGAAAAAGGTGAGATTTGAGTTCGCCCGATAACGAACGCTTTTGCGTATTTGTGAACAGAAAGAATATTAAACACCCCCAACAGAAATCAAAATCGAAGAAAAGCCGATGGCATGAAAATCGTAAAGGAGGGAAGTACTAAACCTCTTCTATGCTACGCAGCTATTTTAAAATTGCCATCCGATCACTCATCCGCAATAAGGTATTTACCTTTATCAATATACTGGGTTTAGTAATTGGTATTTCATTCAGTACGATGTTGTACACCTATGTCAATCACGAATTGTCATACGACTCATTCCATAAAAAATCAGAGCGAACATTCCGAATACTTACAATTGATAAATCCGTCCCCGATAATATTCGCACCTACGGTGTTACGGCACCTCCAATGGGCCCAGAGCTGGTCAACTCTTTTCCTGAAGTAAGTGAGATGGTGCGCCTACATCGCTTCTCCGGGCAAGTGGTTGTAGAAGTAAATGGAGAAAAGTACAGCGAACGAAACTGGTTTACGACAGACTCTAATTTCTTTGACATTTTCGATTTTAATTTTCTGGCGGGCGATAAATCAACAGCGCTTAAACAATCTTTCTCGGTTGTGTTAACCGAATCAACCGCGAAGCGATATTTTGGAGAAGAAAAACCATTAGGTAAAACGTTTAAGCTTCAAGAGATTGGCGAAGTAAAAGTTACGGGAATTATTCAAGACCCTCCGACAAACTCACACGTACAGTTCGATTTATTATTCTCTGATATTCTACCTGGTGCCGAATGGAATGCTTACTTAAATGATTGGCAAGAGTTTGGGGCTTTTACTTACGTTGTATTGAAACAAGGAATTTCCATTCATGATGTAGAAGCAAAGACTCCTGCCTTGATGAAGAAACATTGGGGAGCAGATGCTGAATTGCAGACTGCAGCCTTTCAACCCATCGAAGACATTTACCTGCACTCAAAAGATATTCAGGCAGGAACAGAGCGCGAACACGGTCAGCTCTCGTACGTCTATATATTTTCAACGATGGCGGTTTTCTTGTTAATCATTGCTGCGATTAATTACATTAATTTAACAACATCTAAAGCATCTTCACGAGCGAAAGAAATCGGTATTCGAAAGGTTGCAGGTGCCATTAAAACACAACTCATCTTTCAATTTTTAACGGAAGCTTTTGTCATCACATTAGCCTCCATGCTTTTGGCGATTGTGATGATGGATTTATGCTTTCCTTTTTTCAATTCCATAACAGGGAAGAATTTCGATCTCTCACTTGAAACATTGAGCGAGTTTGTTCCAGCGCTTCTTCTCATTACATTGATCATTGGTCTAATTGCAGGAAGTTATCCTGCCTTCTACCTATCAAAATTAAAACCAGTTGCTACATTAAAAGGTCAATCAGTATTCACAAAAAATAGATTTGATCTTCGCACAAGTCTTGTTGTGTTTCAATTTACGATCACCATTGTGTTGATTGTTTCTACCCTCGTTATCGGTAATCAAATCAATTTTATCCAGACAAAAGATATTGGTTTTGATAAAGATCAAATGATGATCATTGACATTAATAGTGGCACGGTGCGCCATCAGTTTCAGGCGATGAAAAATGAATTTTCTAAACTGGCAGGAGTGCAGCATGTTGCTGTATCATCGCGCGTTCCGGGAGAATGGAAAAACATAAGACAAGTTTATGTTAAGAACTCAATGGAGTCCAACACGAAAAGCGATTCACTCCAGACTTATTTTATGGGATTCGATGAAGATATGCTCAACACGTATCACCTTCAACTTGAAGCAGGTGAATATTTTTCAGGAAACAATGAAGCCGATTCAATGAATGTGTTGATCAATGCTGCAGCTGCGAAGGTGATGAATTTAAAAAATCCGATTGGCACAACACTTCGCATCAACACACGTGGTGGAGTATGGAGTGTAAACGTTATTGGTGTAATTCAAGATTTTAATTTCCAATCGCTCCATCAAAAAATTGCCCCCATCATTATGGCGTATCGCAACAATCCGATTCAAGCCATTGATTATTTTTCTATAAAAGTTTCGGGTGATGCACAATCACTGATTGAAGGAGCAACGAAAGTTCACGCGAACTTTGATCCGGAAACACCGATTGAATACCATTTCCTTTCAGAACAACTCAATACATTTTATGTGTCAGAGAAGAAAGCGGGTATGATTTTTCAAATGGCAGGAACACTCAGCATCGTAGTGGCTTGCCTTGGTCTTTTGGGTTTAGCCAACTATCACGTAGAGCGCAAGACGAAAGAATTAGGAATACGGAAAATATTAGGCGCAGGCTCGATGAATTTATTTTTGATGGTCTCCCTTGCCTTCACCAAACAAGTAGCAGTAGCTTTTGTGTTAGCATGTCCATTGGCCTGGTTTGTAATGAAAGAATGGCTCAGTGGATTTGAATATCGGGTTACGTTGAATGCAGGTGTATTTATTTTAGCAGGAGCAATCGTGTTAATGCTTGCAATTGTTACAGTAAGTTATCACTCTATACGAGCTGCGATGTTCAATCCAATTGATTCTTTGAAGAACGAGTAAGGTAATACGCCTAAACTAGTGTTGCTTCAAAACAGATCAAACTGATAAGTTCTACCGCTGCAAATCCCACGGTATATCTTCAGGGAAATTACTGTTGTAGTGCAAACCGATCTTGTGTTTCTCAAGTGTATCTTTTGCCTGTTTGATCACCAGTTTATCTCCGGGTCTTTTAGATACTTCTCGAATTATAATATATCGAATATTGTGAGGGCACTTCTCTGCTGCCTCCAGATAAATGGCCAGGTCGTGTTGGGTATTATCGCCAATTAAAATGTATTGCTTATCTGGAAACAGATCTAAAATTTTTTCAAGCATAGAAAGCTTGTGAAGGTTTTTAAGACTGAATTTTTTTCGCCAAACCAATTACTTCCATCCTATATATTGTTTCAGGAACAATGGCCCGACTGGAAACTTATTCAATGCCAGAAACCGAAACAACATAGGGAAAAGATTTTGTTCGCAATGTATCCGTATCACCAATGTGTTCGCCATCAATTTGTATTGATCAACAAATAAAGGAATATAAACCTGATCGTATTGTGTGAACAACCGAAGGAGAAGGCTACATGCTCATCGTAGCCAATGCTAATAAATATGGAACAGGTGTGCATATTTCAGAAGGTTCAGTGTCGGATGGAAAATTTGAAATCTGTCCGGTGAAAGAAATTGATCTTCAATCAACAATCAAATCGGGGCTTACTGCACTTAACTTATTTGTAGATAAAAACATGTTTTCGGAAGTAATCACCTGTACCTCCGCTGAAATAAAAATTAATCGAAAGTACATCTATAACATCGTTTCCAGCGGTGTACAAAAACTTAAAACCGAAGCCGTTTTCGGCCATTGATTTATGAATGGCCAGAACGGCAGCATCATTACTGTCGCGTCCAGAAGAAGGGTTGATGATAAAAAGAAATCTTATGGGCATGAGGTTGCAAGATGAGTTCCACTGATTTGATCACTTTTTAACTTGAAATAATAGGATTGTAATAAAACAGCAGATGCCCAGCTATTAAATGTCTTAGCGAGCAGACCATTAAGCAGATTTAAATTTTTTGCAATGGATTGGAAATGGTGCTGGAGTTCCTTCAGCAGTATAAAAATTGAATTGATGAGAATTCGTTCTTGCTCTAAGTCGGTGTTTTCATTAAGTTTAGATTAATAAAAAATTACCACCTAAACGAATGAAGGAACTTTGCCAGAACGAGCTGTTTGATCTTTTGGAAAAAATTTCCAAAAACGACACAATCGCGTTCTGTCAGTTGTTCGATTTGTACTCACCAAAAGTCAACGCTTTTGCTGTTAAGTTGACACACAACCCCGTTATCGCAGAAGAGATTGTTCAGGATGTGTTTATGAAAATATGGATCAAAAGAGAAACACTAACTAACGTAGATAACATTAGTGCTTACCTATTTACAATAGTGCGCAATAACGCATTTAATGTTTTGAAGAGAATTGCGCTTGAAGAGAAGGCAAAAAAAATACTAGCGAAGGAATTGCCGCGCTTTCATCAAGAAACAGAAGAAGGCATTCAGCAACAAGAGTCACAACAAATTTTGAATCAAGCCATTGATAGACTACCTCCGCAACAGCGATTGGTCTACAGTTTGTGTTATCAGGAGGGTCTTAAATATGAAGAGGTAGCGCAACGGCTTAACATATCACGCCTTACAGTAAAAGCCCATATGCAACATGCTTTGCGCAATATCAAATCCCACCTCTCTAGCTTGTTAGCGTTATTGATTTTTATAGTATTCTAAAAAACCATCATTCACGCCTCGGCATTTCTTCTTATCGATTGATTTGATCATAGTTTGAATCACCAGCCTCACTCTACAAGCTGCATTTATTTTCCCTTAGACTACTCCTAAATCTTGTTTCGATTGTCTTACTATAAAAAGCCAGACAATTGAAATGGACAGTGCTCGATTAACCTTCCTGTTTTATCGATATATAAATCAGACTTGTACAAACGAAGAGCGTGCAGAATTTATGTACCTTATTAGTGACGCAGATTATGATGTTCAGTTAAAGCATCTTATGGATAGTCTTTGGCAGTCCATTCCTTCCGATGAAAGAAGACTACCAACGGCAACGAAAGAAAGAATTCTTGCTGAAGCGTTAGAAATCAGCAAAAAAAGAATTTCTACGAAAAAGGCCTCCGCGTTTTCCAGGAAAAGCAAAGTGCTTGCTGTTTGTTCATTTGTTTTACTTTGCTTGTGCACATGGTATTTTATTACAACAGGAAATGAAATCACCCGACCATTGAAGCTCACATCGGCACATCATCAAGAGCATCAGATAATTAAATTGCCCGATGGAAGTATTGTAAAACTTAATGTAGGAAGCATATTAGAATATCCCGAATCTTTTAATGAAGGAAAAAGCCGTGAAGTTTTTC
>JBBRFY010000051.1:0-21454 GCA_038241205.1 Cytophagales bacterium | reverse complement strand
GTGATTGGTTTTATAGGAAGCTTGATGGGATTGGGTATTGGCTTTTTGCTTTCGTACTTAATTTCGAGAGCACCATTTGATGGTGGTGATATAATCAGCATCAACCACATCCCCGTTAATTTTAAAGTGAAATACTACATTATCGGAATTGTGTTTGGTGTAGTAACAACTGCTATTGCCGGTTACATGCCATCGCGAAAAGCTGCGAAGCTTGATCCAATTGAAATTTTAAGAGGATAAGTAGAAGTTCGAATTACAATTTACGAAGTACGATTTTTAGTGATACAAAATGGAATACGTTTTAAAGGCTAACAAGATTGAAAAATACTTTTATGAACCCACGAAGTTTCATGTTTTAAAAACGATTGACCTAACGGTAAAAAAAGGAGAGTTTCTTTCACTTGTTGGTAAATCTGGCTGTGGAAAGTCAACATTGCTGTATGTTCTCTCAACCATGGATACCGATTATGAAGGCGATCTTGAAATTGCAGGCAAACGCTTAACCGGAAAAAATCAAAATGAATTGGCTGCATTTCGCAATGCACATATCGGATTCGTCTTTCAATTTCATTATTTACTTCCTGAGTTTACCGCACTTCAAAATGTCATGATCCCAGCATTGAAGTTGGCTCGCTATACTCCTGCTGAAATTGAAGAGCGTGCTTACGAAAAACTAAAAATGTTAGGTATGCATGAATTTGCGCTCAAGCCTTCTTCAAAACTCTCTGGTGGACAACAACAACGTGTGGCTATTGCGCGCGGTTTAATTAACGATCCGGATATTATTATGGGTGATGAACCTACCGGCAATTTGGATTCATACAATACACATTTAGTCTTTGATATCTTCCGTGAACTAACCCACTCGTATAAACAAACGTTTATTGCCGTTACACACGATGAGGAGTTCGCCCGCCATTCTGACCGCATTGTCGAAATGAGCGATGGAGAAATTATAAAATGAGAAACAAAAAATACAATAAATCCGTAAGGGTAAGCGACACTATAATTGTCATATCAAAAAATTACCGCTATGGAAAATAATATCAACCTCTCCGCATCGAATAATCCTTACCTCAAGCAATTCTATATTGCACAAAGCAATTTCAATCAGTTAATTAAGGAAGAGCGTTTAAACAAACGTATGCAGAAAAGTAAACGGCAACTTTTGCGGCCACAATAAAAAATGTTTGGATACAAATCGAGAAAAGACTTTGCGCAAGTTTATGGCATCATCACATTCATTTCTATTATTGGATTTTTGGTTCGACTAACCCGAATCAGTTTGTTTGGATTAAAACTCCAGATCGTTTTCTTTTTCGCATCCATCGTTCTCGTATCACTTCTGTGGGAACTCCTTCATCAGATTAATATCTACCTCGACAAAAAATATCCTTTTGAGCGAAGCATACGCAACCGAATTATTATTCAGCTCGTATTGGGATCACTCGTAGGTATATTCATCCGTTTTCTAATTTTTTTATTCGGTGAGCCCCTCATTCCATTTAAGATTGATCAACTGGCACTCACCGCTACGTGGATAATTTACATCATTGGAACGATTGGTATCAATCTCGGATTTTTTACAGCTTACTTTATTAATCGATGGAAGGATTCAATTATCTTAACTGAACGCTTAGAAAAAGAAAAATCGGTTGTGCAGTTTGATAATTTAAAGAACCAACTCAATCCGCATTTTCTCTTTAACGCACTCACCTCTCTCAATAGTTTGATTTTCGAAAATCCAACATTGGCTTCGCAGTTTCTTCAGCAACTTTCTAAAGTGTACCGGTACGTATTGCAGAACAAAGACAAAAACTTTGTGAGTCTGCAAACGGAATATGACTTTATAAAGAATTACATTTTGCTACTAAAGACTCGATTTCAAGATGCTGTTTCTATTGACATTTCTATTCCGAATGAACTGAAAGAGCGTGCACTGGTTCCGGTTACCTTGCAAATTCTAATTGAAAATGCGTTGAAGCACAACATTGCCGATCGTGATAAACCGCTTAAAATTGAAATCTTCATCGTAAGCGATTATTTAATTGTAAGCAATAACCTTCAATTGCGTAAACTTGTGGACACATCGAACAAGCAAGGTTTAGACAACTTAAAATCATTGTATTCTTTTTTAACCGACAAGCCTGTGATAGTAGAACATACCGAAAATCGATTTGCTGTTAAAATACCTTTGCTATAATTTTTCGATTTTAAATAAAGCAAAAAATGCGCTATAGAATTGCCGATATTGACGACCTGAATGCTCTAATCACTTTATATAAAGCAGTGGCGCGAACTGAAGATAGTATTGCGAGACTTGAAAGTGAAATAACAGAAGAGTACGTAAAAGATTTTCTATTAAAAAGTCTTGCCAGCGGATTAATCATTGTTGGAGAAAATCCAGACAACGAAACCGAATTGATTGCATCTGTTCATGCCTTTAAAAAAGGCATTAAAGTTTTTAATCATGTACTCAGTGATTTTACGCTTGTTGTTCATCCACAATTTCAGGGAAAGAAAATTGGGCGCACCATCTTCACCATTTTTCTGGAGGAGATTGGTCGCAATCGGCCTGACGTTGGAAAGGTAGAATTAATTGCACGCGAGAGCAATACGAAAGCCATTGCACTATATCAATCCCTTGGTTTTTTGGTGGAAGGAAGAATGGAGATGCGCATTAAAAATATGCACAATGCGTATGAAGCTGATATACCTATGGGCTGGCAAAACCCCAACTACGAACTTTAAAACAAGGCGAACGAGATGAACATCCTCATCATCGAAGACGAAGCACTGGTTGCAAAAGATCTACAAAACCAATTATTAAATTTATTACCTGATTCGCGAATACTTACTGTTATCAGCAGTGTGGAGCGAGCCATCAACTGGTTTAGAGATAACGCAACACCCGACCTTGTGCTCTCAGATATTCAACTTTCAGACGGAATAAGTTTCGATATTTTTGAAAAGCTACATCTTCAATGCCCTATTATTTTCACTACTGCCTATGACGAATACGCCATTCGCGCTTTCAAATTAAATAGCATCGACTACCTGTTAAAACCCATCGACCGAAAAGAACTAGCTGCCGCATTGGATAAATACCGATCGTTAAGCAATAAGAACCTTTTAAACGATCAACTAAAAACATTGATCGGTAGTTGGGGTGATCAAACTAAAAAATATAAAGAACGATTTTTGGCTTTACAACGGAATACCTTAGTGCCCATTACGCTAAGCGAAATTGCTTTTTTTCACAAAGAAGAATTGATTTATTTACACACAATGAATAATGAAAAATTTATCAGTGAACATCAGACTATGGATGAAGTTGAAAGTATGCTTAATCCAGAAATATTCTTCCGGGTAAACCGGCAATTTATTATTCACGTTCAATCTGCCGCTAGAGTAAAGACCTCACACAAAGGTTTAACGCTTCAGATAAAATCTCCCTTTCATACCCAGATCGATATTAGTAGAGAGAAAGCCGTAGCCTTTAAAAATTGGTTAGGGTAACATTATTTCTCACAAGTATCAACACAAATCATTTCTTGTAATAAAGAAATTAAAATTCAGTGGTGTAATCGTTTAAAATAGTTTTATTTTGAACAAATAGATGGTATGAAGGGATGCTATCAAATGCTCTCCTGTAAACATGCAAAAGAATAGTTAAAAATTATTATGGTTGATTTACATCGGGTAAAGTCGGAAAAGGTAAAAGAGTTTTTAATTGATAATCAATTAACGGAACAAAGTCAGTTAAAAAATTATCATTCACTTTGCTATGATGCATCGAAAGCCAGCACCTATTTCCGCCATTTTAAATGCTTTATCGTAAAAGAAAACATTGAAACGGTTTGGAGTGTTTACAAAAGTATTCCACCCACAGAAGCATGGCATGGCAAAATGGTTTCGTTTGGAATGGGATTTAGCAAAAGAGAAAATAAAATTTCTTATCTCGAAGATTCCTACTCCGGCATGGAGGCAGGTCAAATTATTTTCCTCAACCTTAATATTTTAGGGCTTACAAATCTGGCGGTTGCCCACGAAATAAAAGAGGTAAACGACACAGAGAAATTTTTTAAGTTGTGCTACATGGCCAATAGTAAGTCTGAAGGTTCACAATGGATTCGGTTTGCATCTACACCGGAGGGCTATACTGAAATTCAACATGAAACATTATACAAGAGTGAATCAGCATTTCGCGATAAACGAATTTATCCGATGTTCCACACCAAAGCAATTTCTGAATTTCACAATAGTGTGAAGAAAAAAATAGATTCGATGAAATGATACATCGAGATGCCATTCAGTTAATGCGTTAATTGTATCTAAAAAAATACCTATTCCAATTTCTCCTCAGCTTCTCGGGCAGAAAGTCTGCTTATTATAATTCTATCTAAGATCAAACTTAAAATAATTGCTAGTGAAATAATGCCCGGTAATAACACCCGATCGGCAACGTGATGAAAAATAATAGCGATCACAATAAATAAAATCTGCACCGCGCCTAGTAACAACGTGGTTTTTCCGTGGTTGAGTCCAAGCCTCATAATAGCATGATGGACATGACTCTTGTCGGGCTTAAAAGGTGATTGCCCTTTTCGCAATCGTAATACAATAATACGCGCTGTGTCTATTAGTGGAATAATAATGATGCAGGCAGCCGATGCAAGACTGGCTACAAATTTATAGTCGTTATCTGCAGGAAGATCATAATTTAAATTAACGAAGCGAATGGCAAGAATGGAAAGCAATAGTCCGATAACCAATGCGCCTGTATCGCCCATAAAAATTTCTGAAGGCTGCCAATTAAACTTTATAAATGCGGCAACGGCACCAAACATCGAAAATGAAAAAATAGAAAAGACAACATCATCCACCAGGTAAAACCAAACTCCAAAAGCAAGAAGCGCAACGAGTGCTATTGAGCCTGCCAAACCATCAAGTCCATCAATTAAGTTGAAGGAGTTTGTAATGATGATGATTGTAAAAATAGTAACACCATAACTGATCACAATTGGAAAATCAAATGTTCCGATCAGTCCATAGAAAGATCGCAATCGTAAATCAAAAAATAAAATGAGCAAAGTAGCTGCCATGAGCTGCCCTAATAATTTAACGGTTGGCGGCAATGGCATCAGGTCATCACGAACGCCAACGTAAAAAATAACAAACAAAGCAACGAGGATAAATTTAATTTCTTTCCAAAATGAAATATCAACCCAGATGAGAACGGAAACAAAAAATGCCAGAAAGATTGCGATGCCACCCATAGAGGGTGTTACCTTCTTGTGAATTTTTCTTCTTCCCGGAATATCGAACAAATTTTTTTGTAAAGAATATTTAATAATGACCGGCACGATCAGAAAGGCAATGATAAAGGAGGTAAACGCTGAGGCGAGTGGGATCGTCATAGGTCAATATCTTTCAAAATTAACCATTCGGTTGAATAAAAGAATCTATGTGTCAATTAAAGCAATTCATCTTCAAACCTTCATTCTTTGAAAAATTCGTCTATCGATGCACAAACATATTGAATGGCCTCCTCACTTAACTCCGGATAAAGCGGGAGCGATACAATTTGATGCTGATCACGAAAAGCGATTGGATACTTATCTGAACTGGAATCAGCTGATTTGTATGGACTAAGAAAAGGTAAGGCTAACGGATAGTGAATTGACGTTTGAATTCCTTTTAAAGAAAGACGTTTTTGAAGTGCTTCTCTCCTTGCAGTTTTGATTACATACAAATGAAATACATGTGTTACGTTTTCGCGAATGGCTGGCAATTCAATAGAAGGTATATCACGCAGTAAGGTTGAATATCGATTAGCGAGATGCGCGCGTTTAGCATTCCATAATTGAATGTGTTTTAGTTTAACAGAAAGCACCGCAGCTTGCATTGAATCCAAGCGACTGTTTATGCCTTCCATTGTATGCACATTCTTTTCAATCATTCCATGATTGGCAAAGGCGCGCATCTTTTCAGCGAGATCATCATTGTTTGTTATGATCGCGCCACCATCTCCATACGCTCCAAGATTTTTAGTTGGATAAAAACTAAAGGCTGAAGCAATTCCGAATGTTCCTACGCGCTGCCCGTGTTCTTCTGCCAAAATAGACTGAGCACAATCTTCAATTAGATAAAGATTAAATTTATCGGCAATCTTTTTAATCTCATGAATGTGCGCGGATTGTCCGTATAAATGAACGGGAAGAATCGCTTTCGTTTGAGCGGTAATTTTTGATACAATTTCTTTTGGATTAATTGTAAAGGTATTTTCAACTGAATCGCTATCTACAAAAACAGGTGTAGCCCCTGCAAGCGTTATCATCTCGGCTGATGAAATCCAATTGTGTGCCGGTATGATTACCTCATCACCGATACCTATGCCAAGCATTTTCAAAATAATAAAGAGTGCATCGGTTCCATTGCCAACACCAATACAATGTTTTACACCGTGAAGATGAGCAAAATCATTTTCAAACTGCCGAACATATTTTCCAGCAACAAATGTTCCATCTTCAAAAACACAATTGATTGCATTCAGAATTTCTTGCTGAATAGAAAGGTATTGCGTTTTGAGATCGACAAACGGAACATGCATATTAGTTGTTTGTTGATGGTGGTTCGCTGCTCTATCTAAAGAGAATTTAAGTAGGGATGGAATTCCCCTTTTCTTCCAATGGGTTGCGCATGACGAATATCATGAGCAACTTGAATAGAGGGATAGGCATCTGTTAAACCAAAACCTCTTCCATCAATTATCTCCTGATAACTTGTGGTATGCAGCTCTGTAAAGCCATCGCTGAATTCTATTTCATTTCCTTCCATAGTAAGCGAACGAAAAGTACGTTTTCCTTTTGCCTTAACATCGAACGGTAAATGATCGGCATTTATGCTGAGCATCCATCGCACACGGCCACGCTCTAACTCCAAATATCCGGCAGCCATGTCTTCTTTTAGTTCATGCACAACGTTTTTCTTTACCGCACCAAAAACCCAAATCAACATATCAAAAAAATGAATACCTATATTGGTTGCTACTCCACCAGATTTTGAAGAGTCTCCCTTCCAACTGATTTGATACCAATTGCCGCGCGAGGTGATATACGACAAATCAACATCGTAAATTTTATCTTTTGGCCCATGCAAAACTTGTTCGCGCAAAGCAATGATGCTTGAATGTAAACGCAATTGAAGAATGGTGTATACATTTTTTCCGGTTTCCTTTTCAATTTCAACAAGCGCATCAACATTCCATGGATTTAACACCAATGGCTTTTCACAAATAGCATCCGATTGTTGTCGCAGCGCAAATCGAATATGTGAATCGTGTAAATAGTTGGGTGTGCAAATGCTTACGTAATCAATCTTCGTTCCCTGACGTTTTAGTTTGTCAACATGGCGATCGAAGCGTTCGAACTCTGTAAAAAAATCTGCATTCGGAAAATAAGAATCGATAATGCCAACCGTATCAAACTTATCTAACGCGGCTACAAGATTATTTTTGGTATCGCGTATGGCTTGTAAGTGACGCGGGGCAATGTAACCTGCTACTCCTATCAATGCGAAATTTTTCATGACGTATGTGTTGACGTGTTGTGGTGGTGAAGTCGAATTAAAATGAAACCTATTTCTTATAATTTCCTCACACTACTATTTTCTAATTTGTATTGCTCACTGCTTTCGGGGCAAAGTGCAATTCCATTTCTATCAAATAATAATTTATGTCCGTACTCGCTCATCCATCCGGTTTGGCGCGC
The DNA here is from genome assembly GCA_038241205.1 of Cytophagales bacterium. Lineage (GTDB taxonomy): Bacteria > Bacteroidota > Bacteroidia > Cytophagales > Cyclobacteriaceae > Chryseolinea. The sequence continues at coordinate 13,682 of JBBRFY010000051.1, read as the reverse complement.
AGGGTTACCGATTACGAGTGCATAGTCTGGAACTGTTTTCGTTACAACGGCACCGGCACCTATAAAAGCATATCGTCCTATATCGTGGCCGCAAACAATCGTAGCATTTGCTCCAATAGATGCGCCCTTCTTCACAATTGTTTTTGCATACTGATTTTTACGATTGACCGCGCTTCTTGGATTTATTACGTTTGTAAACACCATAGATGGACCAAGGAACACATCATCTTCACACAATACACCGGTATATATCGATACGTTGTTCTGCACTTTTACATTTTTTCCAAGCACTACCTCTGGAGAGATTACCACATTTTGTCCGATGTTACAGTTTTCGCCAATCACGCAATTCGACATGATGTGACTGAAGTGCCAAATTTTTGTTCCGTCACCAATTGTGCATCCATCATCAATAAAAGAAGATGGATGCGCATAAAATTTTTCTGAACTCATGCGTGAAAAAATGTTTTAATGGTATCGCAAATATACTTCAATTGGTCATCACTCATTTCAGTATGAACAGGTAACGACAAAACCGTTTTGGAAAGTTGCTCCGTTACTGGAAAAGCACCTACACAATATTCAGGTTGCAGATATGCTTTTTGCAAGTGCAACGGAACAGGATAATAAATCATGGTTGGGATTTCCTTCTCTTCAAGAAACTTTTTCAATTCGTCTCGTTTCTCCTCTACACGGATGGTATATTGATGAAACACATGCGTTGAATTATTTGATCGCGAAGGTATGTGCATTTGCGGAATGTCGTTTAATGAATTATCATAATAATTCGCAACGGCATTTCTGTTTCTTTCATACTCTGGCAAATACTTTAGCTTCGCAATAAGTATGGCGGCTTGCAATGTGTCTAAACGACTGTTCACACCAATACTATCATGATGATATTTTATTTTCTGTCCATGATTGGCAATCATTTTAATTTTCTCTGCAAGCATTTTGTCTTGCGTGAAGATTGCTCCGCCATCACCAAAACAACCTAAATTTTTCGATGGAAAGAAAGAGGTAGTACTAATGTTACCCATTGTGCCCGCGCTCTTTTTTGTTCCATCATTAAATGTATAGACAGCACCCAGCGCTTGGGCAACGTCTTCAATTACCTTGAGGTTATGTTTCTTAGCGATGGCCAATATGGGCTCAATGTCTGCACACTGCCCATATAAATGAACAGGTACTACACCGACTGTTTTGGAAGTGATCTTAGCTTCAATCTGATTAACATCAATGTTAAATGTTTTTTCATTTACGTCAATGAAGACTGGTTTGAGACCGAGAAGTGCAATCACTTCAGCGGTGGCCACATAGGTATGAACCGGTAAAATAATTTCATCGCCCTGTTTAAAATCGAGCGCCATCATGGCAATTTGCAAGGCATCTGTGCCGTTGCCACAGGGAATAATAAAAGATGAGTTTGTATATTCTGCTAAGGCATTTGCAAATTTAGTTACTTCTGGGCCTTGAATAAATGCGGTTGAGGTAAGTACGCGTTCAATAGCAATATCTACTTCTGCTTTGATGCGCAGGTATTGCTTTTGAAGATCAACCATTTTTATTTTTTCCATACCGTTGTTACGTTAATGGTGATCCGATCATTTCGAAAAGTTTTTTCTCGGCTTCTTTCATAGCAAAATGAAACAATGTATGTGTTCTGTGAGGACACAGACCACGGGTCGGAAACTCGAAACTTAAAACTTTGAACTTGAAACTTTGAACTCTAAACAGTCAAACTTCCCAACTTCTTCTCCCACTCCCATGCATGCAGAAGACTTTCTTCCGTTGTGTATTTTGCTTTCCATTGCAACTCAGCATTTACTTTGGTTGTGTCGGCATATACTTTTTCAATATCGCCTGATCTACGCGCACCAATGGTATAGTTAAGATCGACACCCGTTACGCGTTTGAACTGATCTATTAATTCAAGAACCGATACGCCTATTCCTGTTCCAATGTTAAATATTCGTAAGGTATTTTCATTAGATAATTTCGTAAGGTATTGCATTGCCTTAACATGCGCATCTGCCAAATCAACAACATGAATAAAATCGCGAAGGCATGAACCATCGATGGTGTTATAATCATTTCCAAACACCGTAAGGGTTGCACGCTTGCCAGCCGCGGTTTGTGTAATGTACGGAACAAGATTATTCGGAGTACCTATTGGAAGTTCGCCCAGTAAGGCCGTTGGATGCGCACCTATAGGATTAAAATACCGAAGTGAGACTACGCGAAATCCTGTTGGATAAACATCTTCTAAAATTCGTTCGCAAAATTGCTTGGTCGCGCCATAAGGCGACTCTGCCCGTTTGAACTCCGCACTTTCATTTACTGGAATTTGATCGGGTTGACCATACACCGTGCACGATGATGAAAAAATTAAATCGCGCACGTGAAACTCTTTCATCACTTCAAGAAGTATGAGTAGCGATCCAATATTATTCTTATAATAAAGAAGAGGCTCGCTCACTGATTCGCCCACCGATTTGTAAGCTGCAAAATGCATGACGGCCGAAAATGGCCCCTGTGTTTTAAATACCTTCTCTAAAAAAGCTTTGTCGTTGCAATCACCTTCCTGAACATTGGGCTTTTGTTTTGTAATTTTTTCGATGCCTTCTACAAGTGTTTTATCACTTCTTGAAAAATCATCGATGATAACAGGATCATACCCGGCTTGTATTAATTCCACAACGGTGTGTGAACCAATATATCCGGCACCGCCTGTAACAAGAATTTTTTTTGAGGGAGTCATTTTAAATTTATAAGCGTGCTGTAATTTGTGATTTATCGAGTGAGCCTTTCACATCAAACACAACGGTCTTGGCATCACGAATTTGATCCCAATTTAATTTTAAGAATTGATCGTGATTTACGGCCAGAACAATGGCGTGATATTTTTTGGTTAAAGAGGAAACTAATGATATTCCATACTCATGTTTTACTTCTTCACTATCAGCTTCCGGATCAAAAACATCAACATTTGTTCCGTAGCTTTTTAGTTCGCGGATTACATCAATTACCTTACTGTTTCGAATATCAGGACAGTTTTCTTTAAACGTAATGCCAAGCACCAACACATTTCCTTTGTTGATAGGCAAATCATGTTGCGCCATCAGTTTGATTACGCGGTTCGCAATGTGCTCGCCCATGTTATCATTTATTCTTCTACCGGAAAGAATAACTTCTGAATGATATCCTAAACTTTCTGCTTTATGAGTAAGGTAATATGGATCAACACCAATGCAATGTCCACCAACAAGTCCTGGCTTAAAAGGAAGGAAGTTCCATTTTGTTCCGGCTGCCGCTAGCACTTCGTGTGTATCAATGCCCATGCGTTCAAAGATCAGCGCCAGCTCATTTACAAATGCAATGTTAACATCGCGTTGAGAATTCTCAATTACCTTCGCTGCTTCCGCAACTTTTAATGAAGACGCTTTATGCGTGCCCGCAGTAATGATGCGTAAATAAAGTTGATCTACTTTCTCTGCAATCTCGGGTGTGCTTCCACTCGTTACTTTTTTTATTGTGGTAACACGATGAAGTTTATCGCCTGGATTGATTCGCTCTGGTGAGTAGCCGCAGAAAAAATCAACATTAAATTTCAAGCTGCTAACGTTCTCTAAAACAGGCACACAAATTTCTTCTGTGCATCCTGGATAAACAGTCGATTCGTAAATAACGATATCACCCTTCTTTAAAACACTGCCCACCGTTTTGCTGGCACTTTCTAATGGACGAAGATCGGGTTTCTTAGAATCGTCTACGGGTGTAGGCACAGTAACAATAAAATAGTTTACAGTCTTTAGATCAGCTACATCAGAAGAGAAACTTAGTTTGGCCGATGCTTTTAATTCTTCAGCAGTTACTTCTTTCGTACGATCGCTACCGCGCTTCAACTCTTCAATCCTTTCTTTGTTAATGTCGAAGCCCACAACGTCTATTACCTTACCAAACTCAACAGCAAGCGGCAAGCCTACATATCCTAAGCCAATGACTCCAATCTTATCCATATGAAATTATAATTTTACGTTGTAGTATTTAACATACCAATCAATGAAATTTCCGATACCTTCTTCGATTGGAGTAGAAGGTTTAAAATCTACCTCTCGCATTAAGTCATCTACATCGGCATAGGTAGCGGGCACGTCTCCATCTTGAAGTGGCATTAAATTTTTGATCGCCTTACGCCCCAGTTTTTCTTCTATCACTTCAATGAAGCGCATCAACTCAACCGGTTGATTATTTCCAATATTAAAAATTCGGTATGGCGCAAAACTCGTTGCCGGATCAGGCGTCATGCCATCCCAATCTTCATTCGGTTTTGCTGTTTTTGAAATAAGGCGTTCAATGCTTTCAACTATATCAGCAACATAGGTAAAGTCACGTCTCATTTTACCTTGGTTGTAAACATCAATTGGCTTGCCTTCTAGTATCGCTTTTGTAAAAAGAAACAATGCCATATCCGGCCGACCGAAAGGACCATAAACGGTAAAGAAACGCAAACCCGTTGTGGGTAAACTATAAAGAGATGAATAGGTATGCGCCATCAACTCATTCGATTTTTTTGTTGCGGCATACAACGACAATGGATGATCTACATTATTATGAATAGAGAACGGCATCTTTTTATTTGCCCCATAAACCGAACTTGATGAAGCGTAAATAAGATGCTTTGCTTTATGATGACGACACGCTTCCAGTACATTTAAAAATCCGAGTAAATTGCTTTCGAGGTAAGCATATGGATTTTCAATTGAATATCGCACACCAGCCTGTGCGGCCAAGTTGATAACAAATGGAAAATTATACTGATCGAACAATTGATCCATACCTTTTTTATCTGTCAGATCAACTTGCTTGAAGGTAAAGTTTGCATGAGCTTTCAGCAGATCAAGTCGCGAATGCTTCAACCCTATTTCGTAATAGTCATTTAAATTATCGAGCCCCACGACAGTATAACCCAGTGTGCATAGCTTTTGAGAAAGATGATAGCCAATAAATCCGGCCGCACCGGTAACTAAAACAAGTTTTTCTGAGGACATCTGAGGTGTTTAAAGGGTTCCATAAAACGGACAGCAAAACTAAATAATTTTAGGTGCCTACGATAATTTGGGGCGTTTTTACATAAACTTGCACCGAGTTGAGATCCATTCTGGTTCATTTAAAACCGAAAAGTATTTGTTACTGTTGAGAGTCTCAATGGTTGCCGGTTTCCGGTAACCGGCAACCGGCAACTAGTTCAACACACAACCCAAACCCAACACAATCGAGTGAATGTAGTTTTTCTCCTCATCCAAAAAGAACTGAAGCTGGAGCTAAGGCGAAAAGCCGTCATTTCAGGAATTAGTCTATATCTAATGAGTTTGGTTTTTATCTCTTACCTAACCTTTAGCCTTCGGCAGAACGCTATATCAGAAGCCACTTGGTCAGCTTTGTTTTGGCTCACCATTCTCTTTTCAGTTGTAAACAGTGTAGGTAAAAGTTTTATTGGCGAGAAAAAAGGAGCTTTCATTTATTTATACACCATGGCTAGTGCACAAGCCATCATTTTATCTAAGATAATTTATAATACCGCACTGTGTTTACTGCTTTCATTGGGTGGATATCTATTATTTTCAATCTTCATTGAAAACCCGATACAAGATCCGCTTCTTTTTATTACAACACTCTTTCTAACCTCTTTTGGATTTTCTTCTTCCTTAAGTCTCATCTCGGGTATTGCTTCGAAAGCAAACAACAGCAACATTCTCATGGCCGTTCTGAGCTTTCCGGTCGTGTTAGGTATTTTGTTATTGGCCATCAAAATCACGAAAAATGCTTTGGATGGCCTTGACCGAAGCGTTAGTGTAGATGAACTCCTTAATCTACTTGCAATTAATTGCATTCTTACTGCACTGGCTTACCTACTCTTCCCCTATATTTGGCGCAGTTAATCAACCTTTAGAAAATGAAGCGTTTCAGGTTAGAATGGTGGAAAATAGTCACTATAGTACTGCTCTATTATACAGTTATTGCCGGAATCTTGTTCCCAGTTCCGCGTTTGCCAATTATGAATGAATCCATTAGGCTAAACTATTTCCATGTGCCCATGTGGTTTACTATGATGTCTCTGTTTACCTTCTCTGTGTGGGCTTCTGTAAAGTATCTGCGGACACAAAATATTAAGTACGATGACTATGCCATATCAGCCGCCAAGGTGGGTTTCTTTTTTGGGATCTTGGGATTGCTAACCGGAATGCTCTGGGGCAATTACACATGGGGATCTTTTTGGCCAAAAGATCCAAAACTAAACAACACCGCAATCGGACTTTTGATCTATGCCGCATACTTTGTGTTAAGAGGATCTTTAGAAGATGAAACTCAACGCGGAAGATTAAGTGCTGCTTATAACGTCTTTGCATACGCAGCTTTTATTCCATTAATCTACATTTTGCCAAGGATGGTTGACAATTCCCTTCACCCCGGCAATGGAAATAATCCTTCTTTTAGATTATTTGACACAGCCCATAATATGAAGATGGTAATCTACACCGCCATTATTGCATTCATTATGTTGGGTTGCTGGCTTACCACCATTTCATTGAGACTACGTACTCTAACTAAATTACAAAATGAGAAACTTTAAGGCACTTAGTTTAATAGCATTCGTTCTTTCTTCATTTCCAATTTTTGCTCAAGGTGATACCTCCGTTGAAATGGCCGATGTTTTAAGAACAAATGGAAAAATTTATGTTGTGGTCGTTGGATTAGTGATCATTTTGACGGGTGTCATTATTTTTCTTTTACGGGTTGAAAAGAAACTGAATAGTCTTGAGAAAAAAGAACTGGAGAATAAAACAAAAGGTTGAGTAGTTGATAAGGTATCTGACATCGAAAAACATTGAACTATGAAAAAATCACACATCTTCATTATTATCATTATCGCTTCAGCGATTGCTATTATTGTAACAACTGCAGGCGATGCTAGTACCTATACCAATTTTGGTGAAGCCTACACCATGGCCACGGCTGGAAACACAAAAGAAATTCACGTAGTGGGTGAACTGCCAAAAGATAGTAAAGGGCATGTTATCGGAATTGAAGAAGGTGCAGATCGCGTTTCATTTTCTTTTTTAATGATTGATGATAACGGCAAAGAACAAAAGGTAGAATACAACCAACCCATGCCTCCTGATTTTACGCGTTCAGAAAAAGTAGTGGTGATCGGTGGCTACAAAGGCGAAACTTTTAAAGCAAGTAAGATCCTTCTCAAGTGTCCATCAAAATATCAGGAAACAAAAATCAATGCTTAATGGATTTTTGATATTACTTAATTTACGGATGAAGAAACTCAACATCTTCAGCGCAAATCACTAATCTCAAATCACATGTCATCATTCTTAAATTACAATTCGTACTTCGTAAATCGTAATTCGTACCTCACATCATGCATTATCTCATCGGCAACCTCGGGCATCTCTTTGTTATAACTTCCTTTATTGCCGCGCTTTTAACTGTATTTAATTATTTCAAGGCAACCACAGCAGAAGATTTAGAAAAGAAGAACGGTTGGTTAGTCAATGGAAGGGTATCATTTTACGTTCACGCTGCTTCAGTGTTCGGAATTTGTGTTACGCTGTTCATCATTATCGCCAATCATTACTTTGAATATCATTATGCTTACAGTCACTCCGACAGAAAATTACCTTCTTATTATTTGATCTCCACTTTCTGGAACGGACAAGAAGGTAGCTTCTTGTTGTGGATGTTCTGGCATTCAGTTTTAGGAATCATTCTAATCAACACTAATAAATTTTGGGAGGCACCCGTTATGGTGGTCTTCACATTGGTGCAAGCTTTTCTTGCTTCCATGATTTTAGGAGTAGTCATTCCAGGATTAGATTTCAAAATCGGTAGTTCACCTTTTATTTTATTGCGCGATGCAATGCACGATGCTCCGATATTTTTAGCACAACCGGATTTTATTCCGAAAGACGGCACCGGATTAAATGCTTTGCTTCAGAATTATTGGATGGTGATTCATCCTCCTACCTTATTCCTTGGCTTTGCCCTTACCGTTGTGCCGTTCTCTTTTTGCATGGCAGGTTTGTGGTTAAAGAAATATAGTGATTGGGTTCGGCCTGCTTTGCCTTGGGCGTTATTCGGTGGAGCAGTATTAGGGCTTGGAATTTTAATGGGCGGTTATTGGGCGTATGAAACGCTAAACTTTGGAGGATATTGGAATTGGGATCCGGTAGAAAATGCAGTCTATGTTCCGTGGCTCATTCTTGTCGCTGCCATTCACACTATGATTACCTATAAGAATAGCGAAACTGCTTTAAAGGCATCTATCATTTTGGTGACCGGTGTTTTCGTTTCTATTCTCTATGCTACTTTCTTAACGCGAAGTGGAATTTTAGGTGATGGATCCGTCCACTCCTTTACTGATCTCGGGCTATCCGGACAATTACTTATTTATCTTTTGTTTTTTCTCGCAGCCTCCACCGTGTTGGCTATTGTGCGCTGGAAAAATATTCCATCGTCTGAGAAAGAAGCTTCTACCTATTCACGCGAATTCTGGATTTTTATTGGTGCCGTTACATTATGTTTAATGGGCTTTCAGGTACTTGCCGGAACTTCGATACCGGTAATCAATAAAATAATTGGCTGGTTCAATATTGAAGGGAACCTTGCGCCTCCAACAGATGCTCCTGCATTCTACTCCAAGTTTCAAATCTGGTTTGCTATTGCCGTTGGAATTCTCTCTGCTATTGGTCAATATTTCTGGTGGAAGAAAATTGATCGTAAAGTTTTATTGAATCAATTGTTCATTCCATTTGTGGCAGCGTTGCTCGCTACGGTAATCATCATTAACATTTCGAAAGTTTTTAATGTATCGTATGCACTATTAATGTTTGCCGGTCTCTTTACTGTTTTTGCGAACGCGAAGATTTTAATCGGCTTATTGAAATCAAGTCCCGGATTATCGGGCGGTGCCATTGCGCATATTGGTATAGGTATGATGTTGATTGGTGTGATGTTTTCTTCGGGCTATTCGAAAATTGTTTCACTCAACAATACTGGTCTTAATATTTCAAAAGACTTCAGCAAAGAATTCAATCGCGATAACTTATTACTCTTTGTAAATGAGACGCGCACCATGTGGGGTTTTGATATTGAATATTTGGGTGAACGATTAGAACCACGCGAACATTCAGGATTCATTGCAAGCAGCGATGTGAAATTGACGGATGATAAGGATAAGGTAATTGCAAAACATGCTCTCGAAATAAATGGGCACGCCTATAAAATTAACGACACCATTTCAATTCATGGTGAGAATACGTTTTACGAAATTCAACTTCGCAAAGACGATAATAAATATACGTTGTATCCACGCGCACAAATCAATCCTGAAATGGGTGGACTGCTTCCATCACCTGATATTTATAGAACTGTTTCAGCCGATCTTTATACACACGTTACCTCTGTTATGAACCCAGAAGAAGAAAGTGATTGGAGCAAGTTGGAGGAAATTACAACGAAGATAGGTAAGGAGTTTTTTGCCAACGACTATGTTTCAACAATCGAATCAGTCGATCGCATCTTTGAAATTGAAGGAATAACCCTAAGTGAAAAAGATGTTGCCGTAAAAGCAAAAGTTCGTGTGCAAGGCGAGAAGGGAGAATATTTTGCTGAACCCATTTTCCTCATTCGCGATAAAATGGTAGGCCGCATCCCCGATGAAATTAGAGATCTTGGTTTGCGCATTACCTTACTTAACATCCATCCTGAAAGCAGTGAGTTCAGCATCGGCTTGAACACACGCCAGAAAGATTGGGTGGTAATTAAAGCCGTTGAGAAACCGCTCATCAATGTATTGTGGATCGGTACACTTGTGGTGATGGCCGGCTTCGGTATTGCTATGACCAGACGAGTGAGGGAGTTTAAGAAGATGAAGGAAAAAGGGTTGGAATAAGTTCGAGGTTCCGGTTGGAGGTTTGGAGAAAAAATGAACAGAATATTGTATTTTTAATCTATGAACGTAAAGAATCGATTACGAAATAGTTTGATTAAAAAGATTCAACAGCTTTCAACAGACAAGCTGACCGAAATCAATAATCTTTTGAATAAGATTGAGAATCAGGTTGAATCGAAACAAAAGACTTTAAAATTGGCAGGCACATGGAAAGATCTGGATCAAGATGTATTTAATAATCTGACCATAAGACTTCATGACCATCGGTTAATATCGAACAATGAGAAGCATTACACAGCAATTCAAAATCTCAAAATAGAGAACTGGAAAAAATAAAGATTAAACATTCTATATGAAATGGAGAACAGAATGGAAATGGTTATCGATATTCGGATTGATCAGCATCATTATCATAGGTCTAATGACCAATTTTAGATTTAACGAATTGCAAATTCAAAATCACGACACTTACTATTTAATTGGCTCATTCAAGAGTATAATTTTCACTACTCTCTTTCTTTGGACTATCAAAAACTTATATTATCTGATTGACGTGTTGCTTAACAAATACAAAGTGTTTGCTATTCTTATTGCAATACTCACTCCCATCGCCATTCTCCTTGGTGTGTTATTTATTTATCTAAACATTCAAGAATTATTGGTATTCAAAGAAATGTACCCAGATTTAAATTTTCTTGAAAGGATTATTCCAACTTCAATAATTACGGGACTCCTTATACTGCTGGTACTTATTGAAATAAAATCTTTGAAACACGCCTTAGATCTTATAAAAAATCAATCAACCTAGCGCAAGGGTCCCCCTTGTGCTTCCACGCATTGCAATTGCCACTCAATAATTCCCGCAATCCACAAGCTCCCGTTAAAGTCTTACACTTATATTTTAAATCAGCGCAACCAACCTAGCGAAATGCTCTAGCTGCGCCAAACGCCAATTCTGCTAATTTCAAAAGAAATTTTACATATAAACTGCAATTACGAATAATATATGTAACTATATTTACTGCAATTACGAATAATACTCTTGTTATGAAGAAAACAAAGCTTGGAGAGTTTGAAGAACTGGTGTTGCTCACCGTGGCCGCCTTACAGCAAGATGCCTATGGTGTCGAGATCAAACGCGAACTGGAAACTCGCATCAAAGAAAAGTTAAGCGTGGGCTCCATACAATCCGCTCTTAAACGCATGGAAGAAAAAGGATTTCTCACTTCCGAATTTGGTGAGGCTACACTCAAGAGAGGCGGCAAACGCAAACGTATATACACTACTACCTCTTATGCCCATAAGGTATTATCAGAAATGAAAGACATCCGCGCAGGACTTTGGGATTCTATGCCAAAGCTTGCGTACGAACTGAAGGCGATATGATGAAACACAACATCACTCCTCCTCAATGGCCGCTAAAGTTTCTGAGATTCTTTGTGAAGAAAGAATACCTGGAAGAAATAGAAGGCGATATGGAAGAACTTTTCTACGAAAACGTTGAGAAGTTCTCCTATCATAAAGCGAGAAGAATGTATACAGTGGAGATGTTCAAATTACTCCGGCCAGTGCTCTTGAAAAATTTCGAAGCCATTCAAAATATAAACCCATACCCCATGTTCAGAAACTATTCGAAGACTTCCATCAGAAGCTTGATGAAAAATCCGCTCACGTCCTTTATCAATATTTTTGGATTAGCCGTGGCCATCGGAATTTGTCTGGTGGTATATAGTTTTTTGAAACTCGACTACAGTACTGATCGCTTTCATGAAAACAAAAAGGAAGTCTTTCTTATAACGTATTTCGGAAACATAGATGGTACCGTTCAACAATCCGGTTTAACGCCCCGGCCGCTTGGCGAAATGTTAAAAGAAGATTTCACACACATTAAAAAAGTGTGTCGTGTGGAAGATGGAAATGTGGTGATGAAATATAATGACCATGTATTTCACGAAAGCGTTCGATATGCTGATCCTGAATTTTTAGAGATGTTTACCTTTCCTCTAAAGTGGGGAACTGCGAACTCGCTAGCCGACATCAACAGCATTATTCTCAGCGAAGATATGTCGATTAAATATTTTGGAACAGAAAATCCTATCGGCAAAGATGTGTTATTAAAATTCAGTGAGCACGAAGGCAAGGCGTTTAAAGTTACCGGTGTAGCGCAAGCATTTCCAAAAGCCCATGTTATTGATTTCAACTTTCTGATCAACTTTGAAAACTTGCGCATAGCAAATCCAAATTACGATGTACACGATTGGAGTGAGTTCGTACATGCTACTTTAATTCAGGTAGACAATCCCGAATACCTTAAGCACATCGAAAAAGGAATGGATAAATACAGACTTCTGCAAAATGAGGCACAACATAACTGGGTTATTTCTTCTTTTGCCTTTGAGCCGTTGGAAACTTTGCATGAGCGGTCAGCATTGATCAGAGATGACATATCGGGTGATGATAATCGTGAAGGAAGAATTGGTATGCCGATCATTGCGATCTTTATGTTGGCTCTTGCATGCTTCAACTACATTAACATTGCAATTGTCTCTGCCGCAAAAAGATTGAAGGAAATTGGAGTGCGAAAAGTAATCGGAGCAAGCAGAAGTCGTGTCATCATTCAGTTCTTATCTGAAAATATAGTTGTTACCTTCTTTGCGTTGGTTCTTGGATTTGCACTCGGTGCATTCATTTTTATTCCGTGGTTTGTTCAATTTTCCGGATGGCAATTAGAGGTGAGTCTTTTAGATACGAATCTCTGGATTTTTTTAACGGCACTTTTGTTTTTCACTGGAATCGTTTCAGGAATATATCCGGCATTTTATATTTCAAAATTTGAAGTGGTTAAAATATTTAAAGGATCCGTACAGTTCGGAAAGAAAAATCCGTTGACGAAAATATTTTTAGGCATTCAATTGGTGTTGGCTTGTATTACTGTTTCTGCTGCAGTGGTATTTGTGCAAAACAATAGCTTTCAATATAACCAGAGTTGGGGCTACAATCAGAAACAAGCACTCTATGCTGTTGTACCTGATCATGCTGCGTTCGAAAAATTGAATGCGGTTATGATTCAAGATCCAAATGTTCTTTCCGTTTCGGGATCAAAAGATCATCTGGGCAAAAGAATTTCCACCAGCATTATACACCTCCCTCCAAATCGTCAGTATGAAGTAAAACAACTATCTGTTGATGCAAATTATTTTGAAACAATGGGTCTGCAATTAAAAGAAGGCAGGTTATTTAAAGAACATTCTGAAAATGACAAGCAATCCGTAATTGTGAGTGAACTTTTAGTTGAAAATTTAAACCTCAACAATGCAATCGGAACACAATTCGAACTCGACAGCATTAAATATGAAATTGTAGGCGTATTAAAAGATTTTCACAGTAGTGATTTCTTTCACAAAATGGAACCTACCATCTTCACGATGGCAAAAGAAAATGACTATCAATATTTTTCCATGCGAGTTAAATCTGGCTCTGAAAGAGAACTCAATTCAAAACTGCAAACGCAATGGGCAAAAATTTTTCCGGAGATACCTTTTCAAGGCGGACACCAAGAAGATGTTTGGGCACAATACTTTTTCAGTGTTGATCAATCTCAAACCTTTAACATGGTTATTGCCTCCATAGCGGTGTTGCTCGCGTGCCTGGGAGTGTATGGTTTAGTAACGCTCAATGTATCGGGTCGCGTTAGAGAATTCAGTATTCGAAATAC
>JBBRFY010000050.1:0-21536 GCA_038241205.1 Cytophagales bacterium | reverse complement strand
CCTACCTTGTTGTTGGCTAAGCTCGATAATGTTTATGTAATTCTGTTGATTACGGCAACGGTGTGGTTGGGGCTTATTGGATTTTTAGATGATTACATAAAAGTTTTTCGCAAGAACAAAGAGGGCTTAGCAGGCAAGTTTAAAATTGTCGGGCAAGTAGGATTAGGATTGATTGTTGGACTAACACTTTACTTCAATGATAATGTAATCGTTCGAGAAGTACGTCCATCATCGCTAACATATGCAAGTACGCAGATGGAGGACTTGCAAGAAAACTTTGATACCAAATTGGAATACAAAGATGTAAAGTCAACCAAGACGACTGTTCCATTCCTTAAAAACAACGAATTAGATTATAGCAAGCTTCTGCCTATCCCTAGAGAATATACTTGGATTGTGTATGTATTGGTTGTGATTGTAATTATCACAGCAGTTTCCAATGGAGCAAATATAACGGATGGCATAGACGGTTTAGCAGCTGGCACTTCGGGTATAATTGTATTAACGCTTGCCATCTTTGCTTACCTCTCTGGTCGTATCGATTTTAGTAGCTATCTCAACATTATGTACATTCCGAATCTGGGTGAGCTAGTAATTTTCTGTACAGCTTTGGTAGGTGCCTGTCTTGGTTTCTTATGGTACAACTCATATCCTGCTCAGGTATTTATGGGTGACACGGGAAGTTTAACCCTCGGTGGTCTTATAGCAGTTCTGGCATTCGCAGTGAGAAAGGAATTGATGATACCATTACTTTGCGGAATTTTTCTGGTTGAAAATGTTTCGGTAATCGTTCAGGTGTTGTATTTCAAATACACAAAGAAAAAATATGGTGAAGGCAGAAGAGTTTTTTTAATGTCTCCTCTTCATCATCATTATCAAAAGAAAAATATGCATGAAGCGAAAATTGTTTCACGCTTTTGGATTGTAGGAATATTATTGGCGATCGTAACACTAGCAACATTGAAACTGCGATGAGGTACGATTTAAGATTTACGATGTGCGATTTGATATTTAACATTTGAATTGATTGTGACTAAAGAAGAATTAATAGCAAGGAATAGGAAATTTGTAATTGAAGTTTGGACTTATGGAGTTATTACCGAATAATATAATGTATGATGGAGTAGTAAGGCAGCTTGTGCGTATCTCAAGTTCTGTTGGCGCAAACTATCGTGCTGCTTGTAGGGCAAAATCAACAGCTGATCTTATCAATAAGTTAAGGATAGTTGAAGAAGAAGCGGACGAAACTGCTTATTGGCTTGATTTATTAGAATCGATGGATAGTGGGAAAAATAAGCAGAACATTCATGATTTACTTAAGGAATTAAATGAATTGGTTTCTATTTACTCTGCATCGTTGATTACAATAAAAAATAAAGTAGCGAATTCAAAAAATCGTACCTCGTAAATCTAAAATCGAAAATGATTTCAAGGATCATCATATTGGGAGGAGGAGAAAGTGGAACGGGAGCAGCATTGCTCGCGAGAGCGAAGGGCTATGATGTTTTTGTTTCGGATCAAGGTCAATTGAAAGATAAGTATAGAGTTGAGCTAAAGCAAGAAGGTATCGCGTATGAGGAAGGCCAGCATACTGATGAAATTATATTAAACGGAACACTTGTCATTAAAAGCCCAGGTATTTCTGATACGACCGAAATTATCAAGAAGATTAAAGCTGCGGGTATTGAGATTGTTGATGAAATTGAATTTGCATTCCGTTATACTGATGCAAAGGTAATTGCGATTACAGGAACAAATGGTAAGACAACAACAACATTGCTTACCTATCATCTGCTCAAAAATGCTGGATACAATGTTGGTCTTGCGGGCAACGTAGGTTTCAGCATGGCTCGGCAAGTGGCACAAAATAATTATGAGTGGTATGTACTAGAGGTAAGCAGTTTTCAATTGGATGGAATAAAATCATTCAAACCTGAAATTGCTATTCTGTTGAATATCACGCCAGATCATTTAGATCGGTATGAATACAACATGCAGAATTATGTTGATTCAAAGTTCAGCATCATTAAGAATATGAGTGATCATCAGTATTTTATTTTTTATGCTGATGATGTTGTGATTACTAAGGAACTGCAAAAACACAGGCATACTCCAAAGCAGTTCGGTATTTCTCTAAAGAGCCCATCAACATCACCACTCAAATTTGATGGAGAGAAGATGAACTTCACAATGAATGAGAACTTCAGTATTAGACAATCAGACACAACATTGAATGGTCCTCATAATTTAATTAACACAATGGCTGCTGTAGCTGCTGTCTCAATTGCAGGTGTTAGTTTACATTCAATCAAGGAAGGGTTGCACACTTTCAAGAATGCGCCACATCGATTGGAACTGGTTGCAACAATTAATGGAATAGAATTTATAAATGATTCAAAAGCTACCAACATAGATTCTGTAGTGTATGCATTGGGAAGTTATGATAAACCTTTGGTATGGATTGCAGGTGGAGTGGATAAAGGAAATGATTACAGCATAATTAAAGACGCGGTAAAGAAAAAAGCGCGTGCCTTGATTTGCCTCGGTAAAGAGAATGACAAGTTAAAGACAGCATTTGCTGATGTCGTTCTAACAATAAAGGAAACACAAAGCGTACACGAGTTGGTACGCATGGCGTTGCAGGTGGCGCAAGCAGGTGATGTAGTTTTACTATCTCCTGCTTGTGCAAGTTTTGATCTTTTCAAAAATTACGAAGACCGAGGAGATCAGTTTCGAAAAGAAGTGCTTGAGTTGAAAAAAGAAGTTGAAGAACAATTAGTATGAATAAGTTTAAAGAGTGGCTAGATAAAAACTTACAAGGCGATCCGGTGATCTGGGCTGTTGTATTTATGCTTTCGTTGATAAGCATTCTTGTTGTGTATAGTTCAATTGGTACGCTGGCGTATAAGTTTACAAAAAGTCCTGAAAGACTTTTGATTAGACATGCGTTTACTGTATTAGTAGGATTAGCGGCCATGTGGTTTGCGCATAAAGTTGATTATCGCTACTACTCAAAACTCTCGAAGTTTGCTTTGTGGATTAGTATTCCGTTGTTGATTTACACATTCACAAATGGAGTTTCGTTGAACGAAGCATCACGATGGATTGAAGTTCCTATTGTTGGATCTTTTCAACCATCCGATTTTGCAAGCTTGGCTTTGATAGTGAATCTGGCAAGCATGCTTTCAAAGCGTCAGCAAAATATTGATGATATAAAAGAATCACTCATCCCAATACTTTTTTGGAGTGGTGTTATTTGTGGCTTGATAGCATTAACAAACTTATCGACAGCAGTACTTCTTCTTATTACCTGTATGCTTATCATGTTTATTGGTCGTGTACCAACAAAGTATTTGGCCATGTTGGTTTTTGTAGGTATTCTCTTTGGATCATTAGCCGTTGTGTTTGGCTCGCGCGGAGAGACAGCGAAGAATAGAATTCTAAGTTTTGTAAATGGAACAGAACTTCCTTTTCAGGCAAAGCATGCTCGTATAGCAGTTGCAACAGGAGGTGTTTTTGGAAAAGGTCCTGGCAATAGCGATCAACGAAATATTTTACCACATCCGTATTCTGATTTTGTTTATGCCATCATCATTGAAGAATATGGAATGATAGGCGGCATCGTTGTTCTTATGCTGTACTTAATTTTACTTCATCGCGGAATGAAGGCCGCCTATAATAGTGAGCGCGCCTTTGGAGGTTTACTTTCTGCAGGACTTAGTTTCGATTTGGTCTGTCAGGCTATGGTGAACATGGGCGTTGTCGTTGGGCTTGGTCCGATAACAGGGCAGCCGTTGCCTTTAATTTCTATGGGAGGAACGTCAATGGTTTTCACAGGATTAGCAATAGGTATTGTTCTCAGTGTTAGTAGAGGTGAGCGTGATCAATCATGGGAACAATCTAATGATGTAGAGCGCGACAATAAGAATGTAACAGCAAAAGCAGCATAATGATGAGAAGAGAATATAGAATAGGGAATATAGAATTTAGATTTAGCAGTATACTTGATAAGTATGCTCAACCTTTTAGTGTATTCAATATTCTAACTCCTAAATTTTATATTCTGAATTCTACTTTTAAAATTTCAAACGCTTGACGCAACCACAACCATATCGAATCATTATTAGCGGGGGAGGAACAGGTGGACACATCTTTCCTGCCATAGCGATTGCGAATGAATTTCGTGATCGTCATCCAGATGCGCAAATATTATTTGTTGGTGCTGAAGGTAGAATGGAGATGACGCGCGTTCCGGAAGCAGGATATAAAATTATTGGGTTATGGATTAGTGGTTTGCAGCGTAAACTCACGTTGTCTAATCTCATGTTTCCTTTAAAACTCATTGTTAGTTTCATACGAGCAAGAAGGATTGTTAAGAAGTACAATCCACATATCGCAATTGGCACAGGAGGATATGCAAGCGGTCCTGTTATGATGGCTGCATCACGTTTAAAATTCCCTACGCTTATTCAGGAGCAAAACTCTTTTGCAGGGTTAACGAATAAGCAAGTTGGTGATCGGGTAACGAAAGTGTGCGTGGCGTATGATGGTATGGAGAAATATTTTCAAAAAGAAAAAATTGTTATCACGGGCAATCCGGTTCGCAAAGATATTTTAAGCGTAGGTGAGAAACGCGAAAAGGCACTATCGCATTTTGGTTTTGATAATAGCGTGAAAACACTTTTGATTATTGGCGGAAGTCTTGGCGCAAAAACCATCAACGAAAGTGTATTGGCAAACATCACGAAATTGGTTGATGCCAACATTCAAATAATATGGCAAACAGGTAAGGGATATTATGACGTGATGAAATCACAATTAGCGCAATATGACTTGAAAAAAATTCGTGTTCAGGATTTTGTGCGTGAAATGGATTTGGCATATGCTGCAGCAGATGTGGTGATATCACGCTCAGGTGCGTTGGCTGTTTCTGAATTATGCATTGCTAACAAGCCTTGCATATTGGTGCCCTCACCAAATGTTGCAGAAGATCATCAAACAAAAAATGCGATGGCACTTGTAAAGAAGGATGCGGCTATCATGATCACTGACAAAGAAGCAAACGGGAAACTGGTTGACGCTGCACTTCAATTATTATTTGATGAGCAACGCTGTACAAAATTAAGCACAAATATTTCGGCTTTAGCCAGACCTAACGCAACGCAGGATATTGTAAATGAAATTGAACGATTAATAGGTGAACGATCAGCGTCAGTGGTTGCACGCCTTACTACGAAGAGTTTGAGTGAGAATGGAAATCAGGTGCTGTTTAACGGATCACACACTAATTTAATGACAAACTAGAAGTGAAGATAGAGCAATACAATAACGTTTATTTTTTAGGCATCGGTGGCATCGGTATGAGTGCTCTTGCACGTTGGTTTCTAAAAAAAGGACTAAAGGTTTCGGGCTACGATCGCACGTCAACCAGGTTAACTTCAGAACTTGTAAAGGAGGGAATGGTGATTCACTTTGAAGATCGCGTTGAATTGATTTCGCAAGAAGTGTTGAATCAAAAGGAGAAGACATTAGTAGTTTTCACTCCGGCTATTCCAAAAGATCATAAAGAATACAATTACCTTAAGGATAATAATTATACCATTCTGAAACGTTCAGAAGTATTAGGACTCATTACCAAAGGCTACAAAACAATTGGTGTAGCAGGTACGCATGGAAAGACAACAACATCGTCCATGGTTGCGCATATTCTTTACGTTGCTGGAAAAAACATGGTCGGATTTCTTGGCGGTATCACCACAAACTATGATTCAAATTTGGTGATGCAAGGTGAGATCAATGAAAAAACAATTGTAGTAGTAGAGGCAGATGAGTTTGATCGTTCTTTTCTTCGCCTCTTTCCGGAGATTGCAATCATCACATCTGCTGATGCTGATCATCTGGATATTTATGGCGATCACGAAAGTTTAATTACATCCTTTAAAGATTACATCAATCAAATTAACAAAGGTGGCGCATTGATTATTCATGAGTCCATCGCGGAGCGACTTGCTTCCCATGCCGATCATGTAACTAAAAATATTTACAGCATGAGCCGGGGACAATTTTTTTCCGAAAACATTATCGCTAAAGGCGGATTTTTTGAGTTTGATCTACAAGGGTTAGGTAAGGTTGAGCACATTAGACTCGGTGTCCCTGGTTTTCATAACATTGAAAATGCTGTGGCAGCTTCAGTTGCGGCTAGCTTGTGCGGTGTTAACACGGCTACAATAAAAAAAGCATTGGAATCTTTTTCGGGTGTTAAACGCAGATTCGAATTTGTTTTGAAAGGTAAGAAGGTAATTTACGTGGATGACTATGCTCATCACCCAACGGAGATTGAAGCATTTTTAAAATCGATGAAGTCGTTATATCCGAACAGAAAGTTAACGGTGATATTTCAACCTCATTTGTTTTCACGTACACGTGACTTCGCTGAAGGTTTCTCAAAAAGTCTCAGCCTTGCTGATGAGGTATTGCTAATGGATATTTACCCGGCACGCGAATTACCTATACCGGGCGTTACGTCAGATATGCTATTCGATGACATCACAAGCAAAGTGAAAATTCGGTGTAACAAAAATGATTTAATGGAAAAGCTGGACGACCTTGACATCGATGTTATCGCGACCATTGGTGCGGGTGATATTGATACGTTTGTAGAGCCGATTAAAAATAGTATGATCAAAAAATATGAAGTTTAAGTTTAATATAAAGCGTGAATTAAAAATTGGTGCAGCATTGGTTGTGCTGGTGGCGATTATTGCTTTTGCTGAGCGCAGCCAAAGCAACGCATCTATTAAAGACATTACAATCAAAGTCGAAAACGTAACGGACAATCACTTCATGGATGAAGAGGATGTTATAAAATTAATAAAACTGAATAAAGACAATCTAAAAGGTGCGAGCCTGGATAAGATAAACCTGAAAGATGTTGAGAAGAAAATTAGAATGAACCCCTATGTTGAGGATGCCGAATTGTATAGTGATTTGAAAGGTAATCTGGTAGTGAAAGCGGAACTGAGAAGACCTATTGCCAGAATCGTTCGCAGTGATGGACCTGACGCATACATCGCGGAAGATGGAACCATTATGCCAACATCAGAAAAATTTACTTCGCGTGTTGTATTAATAAGTGGTGCATATACGCCTCAACTTTTAAAGAAGACCAATGTAAACCAATTGGAAGAAGGTAAGCAACTGATTGAAATGATAAACCTAATTCGTGATGATGAGTTTTGGGCTGCGCAGGTTGCGCAGCTTGACATTGATAAGAAAGGTAGGATTACCATCTTTCCACAGGTGGGTGATGAAGAAATCAAATTTGGAAAACCGGAAAACGTAGAAGCGAAGTTTAAGAAGCTAATGATTTTCTATAAAGAGATTCTTCCACGCATGGGCTGGAACAAATACAGTAAAGTGAATTTAGAATATGACGGACAAATTGTAGCGGAATAGTCAATAGTAGTTGGTCGATAGTCCATAGATGATGGACTGAAAGTTTGAGTCAATGTCTAAAATACTTGGTGCCTCTTCATATAAAGAGTGTATTCAAGTCCCTCTCCCCCGGAGAGGGATTTAGGGTGACACTAAAAACTAAAACAAAATTGATAATGAAGAAATAATTAGAATAAAAAATATAACAACCACTAATAAAGATTGACAATATGGAACACGAAAAAATAGTAGTCGGGCTTGACATTGGCACAACCAAGATTTGTGTTATCGTTGGGCGTAAAAACGAATTCGGCAAACTCGAAGTGCTCGGCATGGGCAAGGCAGAGTCCGAAGGCGTTGTGAA
Organism: Cytophagales bacterium; assembly: GCA_038241205.1. GTDB lineage: Bacteria > Bacteroidota > Bacteroidia > Cytophagales > Cyclobacteriaceae > Chryseolinea. Next base: position 13,738 of record JBBRFY010000050.1, on the reverse strand, counting down.
AGGTATCGTCTTCAACATTGATAAGACGGTGTATGCCATCGAGAAAGCGATTAAAGAAGCTGGCGACCAGGCAGGTATTGATATTGGTGTAGTGAATGTTGGTATTGCCGGACAACATATAAAAAGTTTTATACAACATGGTGGCATAACGCGCTCATCAAAAGATGGAGAGATTGACATCAGCGATGTTGAACATCTTACGCAAGATATGTATCGCATGGTGGTTCCGCCCGGAAGTCAGATAATCCATGTAATGCCACAAGATTATATGGTTGACTACGAAGAAGGTATTAAAGAACCGGTTGGTATGTCGGGTGTTCGGTTAGAGGCAGACTTCCATATTATTACGGCACAGACTAATGCTATTAATAATATAAATAAATGTATACGCAGGGGCGGATTAGAAATTGCAGATCTTATTCTTGAGCCACTTGCTTCAAGTCTCGCGGTATTGAGTGATGAAGAAAAAGAAGCAGGCGTTTGCCTCATTGATATTGGTGGAGGCACAACCGATATTGCCATCTTCTATGATAACATTATTCGTCACACTGCTGTGATTCCATTCGGTGGAAACATTGTAACGAATGATATCAAACAAGGCTTAATGGTATTACCTCAACAAGCTGAACAATTGAAAACTCGTTTTGGAAAAGCCATTGCAGAAGAAGCGAGTCCAAATGAAATTGTTTCAATCCCCGGAATACGCAATCGCTCTGCGAAGGAAATTTCGGTAAAGAATCTTTCGAACATTATACAAGCGCGCATGGAAGAAGTAATTGAAATGGCGCACGCTGAAATCATCAGCTCTGGTTTTGAAAATCGACTTGCCGGAGGAATTGTGATTACGGGTGGTGGTGCCCAACTCGGCAACCTCAAGCAATTGGTTGAATATATGACTGGTATGGATACACGCATCGGTTACCCTAATGAACACTTGGGTAAGAGTAAGATCGAGGCAGTAAAAAGCCCTATGTACGCAACGGCAGTCGGCCTTGTTCTTTCTGGTTTTCGCTCACTTGATGAACGCGAGGATCGATACAAAGAAGCACGCGAAGTAGTGAAAGCTACCAAGGTGGTAAAGAAACCACTAGTCACCTCTAAAAATTTCTTCAACGACATTTTGAATAAAACCAAAAGCTTGTTGATTGATGACTTAGATGGAAAGAACGAATATTAAATAATGATGAAAGATAGAAGTCTATTATCTAAGTCTTTTGTCTAACGTCTAAAAAAAGAAACAACTACTAAATTATAATTATCATGTTTGAATCAGGATCATACAAGTTTGAAGTTCCCAAACATATCCAAACAAAATCAATCATTAAAGTGATTGGTGTTGGAGGGGGCGGAAGCAATGCGGTGAACCACATGTACAAACAAGGCATTAAAGATGTTGAGTTTGTGGTTTGCAACACAGACAACCAGGCGCTGAATTGTAGCCCGGTTCCTAATAAATTACAAATCGGTTCCAACCTAACGGAAGGTCTGGGCTGCGGAGCCAATCCGGAGGTAGGTAAAAATGCTGCGCTGGAAAGCAAAGATCAAATTCGTGAAATGCTGATGGGCACGCGAATGGTTTTTGTTACGGCAGGTATGGGCGGTGGTACCGGCACAGGTGCTGCTCCTGTTATTGCCAAGATCGCTCGTGATATGGATATTCTAACCGTGGGTATTGTTACCGCACCATTTTCTTTTGAAGGTAAAAAGAAAATGAGTCAGGCAGAACTAGGTATGGAAGCACTTCGACAGAATTGCGATACTGTGCTTGTTATTTTAAACGATAAGCTTCGCGAGATATTTGGCAACCTTTCAATTGGTCAGGCGTTCGCACAAGCCGATAATATTTTAACAACAGCAGCAAAAGGTATAGCAGAAATTATAACGCTTGCAGGTTATGTGAACGTTGATTTTCAAGACGTGCGCACTGTTATGCTAAATGCAGGAGCAGCCGTAATGGGCTCTGCTGAAACGCGCGGAGAGAATCGCGCGAAGAGTGCAGCAGAAGGTGCGTTGGCTTCACCTTTATTAGACAATCGTGATGTTATGGGTGCAAAACGAATTTTACTTTCAATCATATCAGGTGTAGAGGCAGAGTTGCAGATGGATGAGCTCACCGAAATTACGGAATATATACAAGAGCAGGCCGGTGATGATGCTGAAATGATTTTCGGTCACGGTGTTGATCCAGATTTGGGTGATCGTATTCGCGTTACCGTTATCGCTACTGGTTTTGCGGCAGAGCCAAAGGAATTTGAAAAGAAGGATGATGTAAAGAAAGTACATGATCTTGATCGTTCACAAGGCTGGTTGTTTCAAGCTGATAATTCTGTGAATGAAGCGAAAGATTTTCAAGTGCGTACAAAGGCTTCGATTGATCCTGAAAAAAGTGGGGAGAAACCTATGGAGCGCGAATTACTATTCACCGGACCATTTAATAAAGTAGAAGAACCATCGAAAGAAGATGATGGAGAAGAAAGTCTTTTTGCAGACGATGACTATGATGTTCGATCTGAGCAGTATGGCGATCAAATTATTAATGATGATGGCATGATGCAACATCGCTCTACTAAGCAGCGCCTTCAAGAACAAGCAAGAGAGCGCCAAGAAAAAATAAAACAATCTAAGAAAGGTGAAATGACCAAAGATGAATTTAATGAGAAGTGGTCCTTGCCAGCATACTTGCGTAGAGGCGTAAAGATGCAAGATGTTCCGCATTCATCTGAGCCTTTTATTTCAAAGTATAATTTGAATGATGACAATTCAATACTAGGAAACAATAAGTTTTTGCATGACAATGTAGATTGATTTACAATTGATGATGTACAATTTTCGATTTGAAGAAATCGAAAATCTAAAATCGTAATTCGTAAATATTGAAGGTATGGCATTTCCGACACGACAGGTTGATTTACTCCATTCGTAGTGGTTGTTGGTTGTAAATATTTTTTGCCGGTGTCGGAGTGCCAATTTTTAAACAGAAGATGCGCTCATTTTTTATTTGCGAGTAACCGTTAAGCAAATAGCGCGAAAAGGTGTAAATGCCGGACGTAACAACGTTCGGCATTTGCTTTTTTACTCCTTCCTAAAAATTCGTTTTCTGAATCAAAAATCCATCTTATAGAATTGGCAGGGAACTTGTATAACTACTCGCAACACCAAATTTCTACTATTATGAAACGGATGTTACCAATCTTCGCTCTTTTGATTTTAGCTTCTTGCGATGTTTATTATGTTGAACCGCGCTATGACAGCCGCGATCAAATTATTGGACACTATGCTGCTGAAGAATACAGCGAAACGTACAATGACAATACCTATTACGCTACAAATGTTTCGAAATCATCTCATGCAAATGATGAAATCTATTTAACTAATTTCTATAGTGCAAACATTAGGGTGTATGCATACCTAGACTACCAACGCATTACAATTCCATTTCAAATTGTGGATGGTTATGAAATTGAAGGTGCAGGAAATTTGAATGGAAGCGACATCCATTTAAGCTACAGGGTGAAAGATAGAGTTTCTAATACACGGGCAGATTTTTGCGATACGATGTTATATCGCAATTACTAATCTCACTCAACATTAAATTAAAAGCATGCGATAGCTAAATCGCATGCTTTTTCGTTTCTTAGATAAATCAATTTTAACGTATGATTTCGAAGCGCGCCATTAAAATTACCTTTCCCATCATTTTATTAATCGGTTTGTATTTTATTGGATCGAAACCCAAGAAACCGAAATTTGATTCAACGCCAATTAAAGTGCCCGCTGGTGCGGCTGCATTGGAGCAATATGTTACAGACAATGAATCGAAGCATGTTATAAAACCAAACAATGAAGCGCGCATTATTTGGAATGATAGCACAAAACAAAAAACGGAATATGCAGTCGTTTACCTTCATGGATTTTCAGCCAGTCAAATGGAAGGAGATCCTGTGCATCGCAGATTCGCGAAAGACTTTGGTTGTAACGTATACCTTTCGCGATTAGCGGATCATGGTATTGACACAACTGAAACGTTAATGTTGTTTACTGCCGATCGTTTTTGGGAGAGTGCAAAGGAAGCGTTGGCGATTGGAAAGCAACTCGGTGATAAGGTAGTTTTAATGAGCACTTCGACTGGTGGCACCGTTGCGTTAATGTTAGCCGCTCAATATCCTGATGACGTATATGGTTTAATTAATATGTCGCCCAACATTGCCATTAATGATCCCGCTGCTTTCTTATTGAATGATCCGTGGGGATTGCAGATTGCAAGGTTAGTAATGAAAGGTGACTATCGTATAACGGACGCTTCAGATGAACATGCAAAATTTTGGAACAAAAAATATAGATTGGAATCGCTTACAGAATTGGAACAATTAACGGAATTGGCAATGACGAAAAAAACGTTTGCCAAAATAAAACAACCTTCTCTTACTTTATATTATTATAAAAATGAGGAAGAACAAGATCCACGAGTGAAGGTGAGTGCAATGTTAAAAATGAATGAAGCGTTAGGAACACCATCGGATATGAAAGAGGCAATTGCGTTTCCAAATGCAGGAGCGCATGTCATTGGCAGCTCCATGACTTCGAAAGATGTGGAAGGAGTTTATGCGGCAATCAAGAAGTTCGCTGTGGAGAAGTTGGGGATGAAGGAGTTTACTTTATAATTTCAAATACTCAATTGCCTTCACCAAATCTTCAGGCGTATCAATTCCAAAACTTTCTGTTAGCGTTTGTACGGCAAGAATTTCAAAGCCGTTTTCTAACCAGCGAAGTTGTTCGAGTGATTCTGCTTTTTCTAAAATGGAGGGATGCAATTTTGTGAGTTGTGCTAACACATCAGCGCGATACGCATACATACCAATGTGTTTAAAAAAAGTATGGGTCGATACCCAATCGCTCTCATTAATATTGCGAAGGTAAGGTATTGGAGAGCGACTGAAATAAAGCGCTTCGAAATTTTTGCCGATAACAGCTTTCACCAAATTTGGATTGAAGAGTTGTTCGGTTTGCTCAATCGCTTTTACCAACGTAGCAATTTCTGTTTTGCCTGTAAGTACAAGGGCAAGTAAATCAATTTGATCAGGTTGTATAAACGGTTCATCACCTTGAATATTGATAACGTATTCGTATGATTCGGATTGAAGCATCAGGGCTTCATAGCAACGATCTGTTCCGCTAATATGGTCTTCACGTGTCATACAAACATCTCCACCGAAATTTTTAACATGATCAAAAATTTCCTGATGATCAGTCGCGACAACTACTTTTGATAAGTGAGTTGATTTTTTCGCTTGTTCATAAACACGTTGAATCATTGATTTTCCTCCGATGTCAGCCAGCGGTTTGGCAGGAAATCGAGTAGATGCATAACGCGCGGGGATTAATCCAATAATATTTGTTGCCATTTTGTGTTTAAGATTCCAGTAGAATATTCAATGTCTTTCCAAAACTAATGAACAGTAAAGGTATTGAAATATTTTTTTATGGGATTGATATCCTTACTCGTAAATTTTTTGTGTAAACCTCCGCGTTTCTCTGTGTGTATTTTCTCAGTGCTTTCTCCGTGGTAAAAGGAATTCAGTCATTATTACAGAGGAGACATCACGTGTTTCACAGAGAACCAAAAAGAAGATTGTATTTATATTACAATCCCAATACTGTTTTTAATTTCCCGTAACCAGTTTTACTTAATGGAATTTTTGCTCCACTCTTTAGCAAAGCAATATGAGTATCTTTTTCAAGCGGCTCTATTTTGGTAAGTTGATTTAATTGAATAAGGTAGGAGCGATGCACCCTCACAAATTGAGCGTTGTCGAGACTCTGTTCATAAAAACTCATCGTCTTCTTTTTAAGAAACATTTCTTTCTGCGTAAAAATCTTTACGTAATCATCGTACGCTTCTATATATTGAATTTCGTGAACGGAAATAATACGAATGTTGCTGCCTTCTTTTACTACAATTCGATTTCGTTCTTCGGGCTGACGAATTTCTGTACTAATCAACGTCTGTGTATTTGGTTTTGATTCTGATTGATTGCGTTGTTGCAACCACTTTTGAATAGCCTTGTCAAATCGTTCTTTGCTAAATGGTTTTAATAGGTAATCGATGGCATGGGTTTCAAATGCTTTCATTGCATACTCATCAAAAGCGGTTGTAAAAATAACAGCTGGTGGTTGATCAATTAGCTCAAGCATTTCGAAACCGTTGATCTTGGGCATTTGAATATCCAGAAAAATTAAATCGGGTTTGTGCTGGGCAATTGCTTTTACACCCTCAAACCCATCATTGCATTCCTGTAGAATTGTAATGTTAGCATAGGCTTGAAGGTATTCTGCCACCAGGCTTCTTGCCAGAGGTTCGTCATCTATAAGTATTGTGTTGATCATGCCGGTTGGGGTATTTTTACTTCTGTTCTAAAAACGTTTTCGTGTTGTGCGGTTGTTATTAAATCATTGCGTGCATAGAGCAGGTATAATCTTCGTTGCACAGAATTTAATCCGAAGCCGGTACCTTTTCGTGGTTGTGCAGTCGCTGAGTCAAATGGATTTTCAATCACAATGCTCAATTGATCATTCACTTTTTTCGCAGCAATGCGAATTGTAATTTCTCCAACCGTATCGTACAAACCAAATTTGATTGCATTTTCTACCAAGGGCTGAAGAAGCAATGATGGAAGTGTGCATGCGTTGGTTAAAGTGTCATATTCCATTTCCGTTTTAAGCCTGTATCCGAATCGTACTTTTTCAATTTCAAGATAAAGCTCTAAATGGTTCACTTCTTCTTCGAACGTTACGAGTTGCTGATCATCGCGTTTAATGGTGCCTCGAAAAAAATCAGAAAGCTGTTGAATCATTTTTCTTGCAGCTTCTGGTTTTGATCCCGCAAGGGCGCTAATCGAATTTAAGCTATTGAATAAAAAATGCGGTTGAAGTTTTTGTTGCAAAGATGCGAGCTCTGCTTCGCGCGCAAGTTTCAATGCATCTTCATCTCGTTGTTCACCCGCTCGCTGATCTTTTAAATAAAACCAAATCCAACTGATTACAGCAATAAGCGTAATCATCAACCAAACGAACAAATCGCGAATAACGTGCGAGCTTGTTAAATATGCCAGGTATATTTCGTCTTGATCAAAATACCGGGACATTAAATAGTCATGAACCAAACCACACAACGCTGCCAACACAATGGTGAATGCAAATATATACAACGCTTTCTTCGGACTCGGTTGATAAAATTTAAGTGAGTTGAACATTACATTTCCTGCCGTTGCAATGAGGAGATTTATGTTAGCGATGTCTATCAATGCTACCTTCCATGTGAAATTGAATGTAGCGACTAGCGCGTATGCTTCAATGATGATTAGCACAACCCACCACGCTGCAATGGCAAGTAGAATTTTTCGGGTTGTGTGGCTGCTCATTGTTGGTGGTAGTTTCTTAAGTAATCGGTTATGGGTAATCAGTAATCAGTATCGAATACTGAATACTGATTACCTTAATTGAAATTTGCATATCCACTTTTACATTACTGATAAGTACATTCGTTTAACCGAATGGCAATTGCTTTTTGATGGATAAAGTTAATGTATGATTTGGGTTCTTCTGCTTCATGAATGCGAGAATATAATTCAATTCCATTTTCAAGTTTATTTAACGCAATGATTTCTGATACATTAATGAATTCCCATTTCACTTCATTCTGTTTGCTGTTAAAGAATGTTCCTTCTTCATTCAATCCGATTGTGCGGGCTTTTATAAAAGCTTCTTCTGTACTATCGGCTGCAACCAATCGAAGTTGTTCATCGAACTGAGAATTTGATGCTTGTGTATTCTCAAAGCTAAACACGATTTTAGAAATGTACCAATTCATAATGATGAGGTTAAGGATAATAAGGATTGGATACACAGCTAGTAACTTTTAATATCAATACCACCGAAGATGCAGGTACCACGCAGTACGATTACTTTTGAATCATCAACTGGAGCATTTTGCATGATCGGACGTTTATCATCCAATCCACCGAAAATGGACACCACTTCTTCTGATTGCAATTTCCAATGGGGAGGCATTACTAATTTAGTACCGCCAAAAACCTGGGTGAGTTCAATTATTATACGACCATGTATGTCGGCCTGCATCAGATTAATCTCGACACCGCCAAACATACAGAAGCTTTCTCCTCCTTTAAAATCTTTTGAAATGATGTTTTTTTTTGTTCCTCCAAAAATGGTAGTGGAGTCGATGAAATCTTCAGAAGACCGTTCGTTATTTGAACCAAAGTTCTTCCAATATTCTTCCGACCGTTTGTTTCTGTGTGGTCGTAAAATCATAGCAAGCCCAATTGATATAACAATCAACGGCCATATAAACTCGTGTGCATCGATGTCTACTTCATTGAAAATTAAAAGCGCCACTCCAAACGCAACCGGTATCAGCCAGTTAAAATTTCGGAAACTACTACGAGCGCCAATGTAAATGCCAATTGCTATCGGAATCATTGGAAAGGAAAATATCCAATGTGGAAGATCGATGCCCATTCTATCGATAAGTAACAAGGTACCCACGATAAGAACTACAATTCCTCCCAAGGCACGTCCATTTCTAAAGTTGTTCCTTGGCTTTTCGTTTTGTAAACCTTCGTTGTTGTTGTATTGCGTTTCCATATGTTATTGATTTATGATTCAAATAACGTTCGATACGTCTATTGCAGCCACACCTTATAGGCAACTGCCATCGGAAAGTAGGTGAACGCAGGATTGCAGTAGGTTAATGGGTGGGAGACGTTAGACATTAGACGCTTGACACTAGATATTAGATTGAGCACAGTACTTTGATCAATATAGGTTGTAAATAACCAGCGCTAAATTCACATCACCAGCTGTCTAAAGTCTAGGGTCTAATATCTAATGTCTAAAGTCTAGTTTCTAAAATCACTTGTAACTCACTTTATTTATAAAGAAAACTCTTCGCTTGCCGAATGTTGGATTGGAAATTTCCTGAATACCATAAGCATAAAAATATTGACTATACCAATAATCCAATCGGTTTAAATTACCTGCATCTTTCTTCACAATATCGTTGGTAATTTTGGTATCGATGGGTTCTGATATTTTGCCTTCCAGAACTTTATTTCCTTCAATGATTTTAGTGCGTAACTCATTATCGAAAAGATAAAGCAAGGCAATCTTATCATCTTGTACCTCGAGTTTCACAAACTGCTCTAAAGTAAATGTGCGCACGTCATTAATTTCAAAACTATTGTCCCATAGTAAATCTCCATTTTTGCTAAAGCCCATTACTACAGCATGTGTGTAATAGTAGCCATCAAAAATTCTTCCGTCACGCGTATAATAGTTTGTTCGAACACCCGAAGAAAAAAAGCCATTCGATCGACTATCAACGGTTGTGTACCTTGGATAGAATGCTTCCCCGAGAAGTATGTATTGATTGTTGTATGGAACAATTTCATGAACAAGGAAACGATAATTAAATCGACTTTTCTTTCCTTTTATCTTTCTTCTTTCAATACGGCTCTTCACACGAATTTCACGTTTGGCCTTCATGTACTTGAAGAAATTTTCTAAATCGCCAAAATTGTAATATCGTATATTTTGCATGCCCGATGGATCGATGGTAGCCATGAACATGCCGCGAGAATATTCTTTGTTTCGACCGCCATATACTCCTGCTATTAATTGCAAATCAGTATTGGTTTTAATTGATCTCGCAAAAAGTAAATTTTTGTTTTCTTCTGTATCTAATGTTTGATTGGTTAATAATTCACCATCAGGATCATAATTTTTTACCCAAATGGTTTTTTGGCCTTTGTAATTTTGAGCACTGATTAAAACATCGATTGTTCCATCTGTATAAGTTCGTAGTTGCGTTAGTTCTCCTGTTTCGTTAAAAAGACCGGGAAGAACTTTTGTTTTTTGTGTATCAAAAGAATAATAGATAACTACTGGCACGCGATTAAAATAACCACCCAATAGAACCGCCTTTTCTGTTACCTGAAATTCGTTGGGCGCAAAGGGAATAAAGTTTTTTATATCGTGTTTATAATATTGCCCGCTGCGCTGATCTACAATAAACAATTCGAAATTGTTTTTTGAATAGTCTTGATAACGAAAGAGAAGGTAGAGCAAATTTTTCTCCACCCGTTTCCCCATGAGCCTAAATTTTTTAGTGACGGGTAGTTGGCCGTGCCATTGCTCTTGGAAACTTGTGTCAAGCTTTATAAGATCAAGAACATTTTCTTGGTTTAGGTTTATGGTTCTAAGAAGAAATAAACCATCTTGATAAGCATTGATTACTTCAAATCCCTGATCAGGTTGAAATAACGGTATTTCAATTCGGTTCGACTGATTGACTTGAGCATAACTATGAATTGAACACGTTATGATAAGTAAAAAAGCAAAGGAGAATTTACTTTGCCACCACTTTATTAATGTAGAAAACATCCCGTACACGATCTTCTGAATTTACATTTCGAATGGTTTGGTATCCCCATACAAAAAAGGAGTTGCCATACCAATGCCGCACAAAACCGTCAACTTCTTTTTCGGAGCGAATTTCGTCTGCGGTTTCATTTGTTTTTACTTTTTCAGTTTGCACTTTAAAGACAACTTCCGATTTAACAATCCGCTTAAATTTAAGTTCGGAATCTTTTTTATATAAAAATGTTATGGTGTCATTTGAAACCATAAAATCAGAAACCTGTTCGGGCGATTCAATCTTTATTTCGTCCAGCACCATGCTTTGATCCCACGCGACATTACCTTTTGCGTCAAAGGATATAAGAACTGATTCATGAATTTTCACTTCGTTGTTTTGCTTTCCGGATGATGAATAGGGAAACGGTCTATACATGCGGCTTGACCCGGGATAATATCCAAATCCATAGGGGTTGAATCCATACGGGTTATAATAATATGGGTTGTTATTGTACGGACCACTATAATTTGAACTTGATACCATTGATTGGACTTCTGCCAAAAGCAGAAACCCATCTTTGTATTCGATAATTTTATAAGGCGTTACCGAACTTACAAATTTTGGTGTTCGTCCTTCTGCCAAATCTGCTTTAGTATTTTCAATAATTTTTTTTGCCCGTTTTGGTTTAAGGTAATCGAGGTAGTGTGTTAAGGTTCCGAAAGGAATGAAATTAATTTTTTGATCTTTAAATGGATCAACCGTTAACGAATAAAATCCGATGGAATTTTTTGCGTTGCGTTCTCCCCAATTTCCAATGATAATCAAGTCTTCTCTTTCTAACGCGCTGGTAATTCCGGTAAGTAAAGATTTACCATAATCAATGGGCACCATATCTTCCAGTAACAATTCTCCGGTAGAGTCGAATGTTTTAAACAATAGTGTTTTATCATCGCGCCCGCTTCTATCAACCAACACAACATTGAATGTGTTATTTTGATTTATAAGCAAATCAACCAACTCGGTATCTTTCTGAAAAAAACCCGGAACAACTTTGATGTGCTTAGTCTCTAAGTTGTACATAATGATGGCAGGTTCTTTATTAACATACCCACCCAAAATGAGAGTCTTTGCGGCCAGTGTAAAATGTGTTAGTTTAAAATCTAGTTCTGACTTTATTATGTGTCTTTCTTCTTCTTCTCCCTCTAGATTTACAGTAACCAATTCAAAATCATTTTTTGTTGTTTCGCCTGTGCGATATAAAAGATAAAAGTATGTTTCATTAACCTCGTAGCCAACCATTTTGTATCGTTCCTTCACTTCTAGTTCCACTGTCTTTTTTTCCTGTAGTGTAGTGTCCAATAAAATTACTTCCCATATTTTATTATTATTTTTATATTTATCGCGTTCGCGAAAGAGTACAATACCTTTTTCTTTTAATGAGATAACATGAAAGTAATCTTCTGAATTTTTTTGTTTTCGTTCATATCGGAACGGCTGCGATAGTTGAGCAAAAGATGTAGCGTCAAAAAATAAAATACCTATAGATAGGAAGAAAATGATTTTGAGTTTTTTATTTCTTAGGCTAAACATAGTCTTCATTCTTGTTTTAATTGCGTTCGCTTAATGCAAGGATCATATCGAACTCTTCTGCCTTTAGGGGCTGTACGGATAAGCGAGAATTTTTCACCAGCACCATATTCACCAATCGCTTATCGGCTTTTACCTGAGCAAGCGTTACCGGATTTTTTAATTTCTTCACCGGTGAAAGTTCTACTACTGTCCAGTTGGGATCTTTTGGATCAGGAAAGCCACCTTTCATAATTTTGGCTGTACCAACCACGGCCTTATCTTCCATGCTGTGGTAGATTAATATAAGGTCTCCCTTCACCATGGCGTTGAGGTGTAAACGAGCCGCGTAGTTTCTCACGCCATCCCAGATCGTTTTTTTATCGCGAACCAAATCGTCCCACGAATAGGTGCTTGGTTCGGTTTTCATTAGCCAATAGTTCATTGTTTTTAATTTAACTTTTCTAAAGTAATAAATACTCTCTGCTTCTTAGTGGTAATGAAGGTACTAAATCGATTTACATATTTCATCTTCACTTTTCTTGTATTTTATTGAAATGAGAATTATTCAACAAGATCAGAATTTAGTAAAAAATACTTTTCATCTTTTATGTATGATTTTGATGTTGTTGATAATCGCGAGCTAAACTTAAAGCAAAATACGGATTGAATATTATATCGAGCCTTGTCGTTTTTTTGCAAAAAAAGAGGCTGTCTCAATTTTTTTGAGACAGCCTCTTGTGCTAATAAATTTGCAGTTGTCAGGTTTATAAAAGATCAAATAAACCTATCGTTTGCAAATTCCAATAAGGTCAATTTTGATAACCCTCGTTTTGAATCAAATTAGAATTCACATCGATTTCACGTTGTGGAATTGGCATAATTAATTTTGGGCTATTCCATTCTAAACCATTTGTGATATTGGATCCTGAAGTAGCGCCCATCGTTCTTTTTATATCGTGCAGTCGATGGCCTTCAAAAGCTAATTCAATTGTTCGTTCATTTAATATGTCGTCAAGATCCACGGCAGCAAGGTTCGGTAGTCCCGCTCTGTTGCGAATAGTATTAACATCGTTCATTGGAGAATCTCCCAGGTTTGTTCCTAAACGAAAATTAGCTTCGGCTCTTGTTAAATACATTTCGGCAAGACGAATGACAGGCACATGGCCATATCGATCAATGTGCTTTTGGGTAAGGCGTCTATTTGTCTGGATGAAAAAACTTTTTCTGACGTCACCATCTTCGTGAAGGTTTATAAAATTGGATTGCACGTCTAAATCTCCTCGTCCTGCGGTGCCTGGTATAGACGAAATAGTTTGTCCGTAATAGGTATTTAATCCATTCGTTCCATCTTGCTGCGTCATTCTCATATAGAAAATGTATTCATTAGGCGCAACGCCACCAAAATTAATAAAGTTGTAAAATAGGTTTTTAAACTCTGGAGTAATAGAATATAGATCAGACTCGATGATTTCATTGGAAGCATCTAACGCTGCCTGATAATCGCCTTGCATCAATCCAATTCTTGAAAGCTGCCCGAGAGCTGCCCATTTGGTTGCGTAATGCTGATTTGTTTCTGGCAATAACGCAGCGGCAGCAGTAAGGTCAGCCTTTGCTTGAGCGTAGACTTCTGCAACTGTAGCCCTGGAAGGATAGTTGATATCCGACAATTCACTTTCTTTAAAAGGAGTTGATTTTAAAACTAACGGAACTCCAGAATTTTGAGTAGGATCGCCATCC
>JBBRFY010000049.1:0-21672 GCA_038241205.1 Cytophagales bacterium | reverse complement strand
ATTGACAATTTAAAGAATGTAGGTATGACCATTACGGAAGAAAATAAAAAGGTAATGCAGCCTTATATAAAGGATTTTATGACTCATTATCCGGTAATGGCAGAAGGGTATGGTAAGATCATTTACCCTTTCAAAAGACAGCGCTATCGTTCACAAGGTTGTGAACAGTTATAGACAGGCTGATCCAATCATCGCTGTGCCGATATTGATGAACCTTTATCCCAAGGCAGCAGAAGCTAAAACCAGATTACAAATGATGCTGTTTAAAATGAAATTCATTATGTGTACCAATACGCCCTATGACGAACAGGCTTTTAAGAAATATTGTACACATGGCTACCAAGTTGTGACGATTGTTAGCTCGGGTCATTTTCCAATAATAGAGCGACCGGTACAGTTCAACAAAGCATTACATCAATTGTTAGCAGCAAAATAAGAGTTCGGCACATACCAATGTGTTACCGAAAGCGGGGCTGATGTGCTGCTACGACCGTTTGGTAGTTAATCAAGATTTTATTTTTCAAATGAGCATTTGTGCTAAACATCCCGTCCTTCGGCATTATCCGAGCCGTTGGCAGTAATAGAGCCTCCGTACACGTTAATCATCTAACGGGCACACTCTGCTCAAAGATTTTCCAAGGGGACAAGTGAACCGCTTCAACTCCAATGAAAAATTAGTAATAGCTTAGTTGAAAAAAATAAATTAAATTGTCATCCTGAGAAATAATTTATAAACAAATAAAATTAAAAACTCTATGCTATCGCAACTAGTTTACGTAAGTAATCGGAAACCCAACTGCACAGAAGAAGAAATTGAAAAAATATTAATCTCGTGCAAAAAGAATAATCCTCCACTTCAAATAACGGGTGTTCTCCTTTACTCTGATACCAAATTTATTCAAATGGTGGAAGGCGATGCTAAAGTACTTACAGGTTTGTACGATAAAATAAAATTAGATAATCGCCATAGTAACCCGATGATGATATCATACGGTCCGATTAAGGAGAAGTCTTTTCCAAGTTGGCACATGGGCGCTCGCAAAATAGTCGGTAGCCAGGTGGATTTTAAAACTGACATAACAAAAGAAGATAAGGACGTTTTCAATAATTTACTCAATGGCCGTGAAGAGAACGGTGCCAAAGTACTTGGCCTGTTGAAGAAATTCTTCTAATTATAAAATCCTACATTGATAAAACCGCTTGACATTGATCAATGTTTAACCGTTTCTCTTATATGTCAAAAACTCCTTTTAGTCACGTCTGGAAACGTGAAAATGAATAGTTCATAATTAGATAAGAAAACATTGACAGACTCGTCCAGACGTTATATCAAACTATTGTTGGTAGCAAGCCATTTTTGACAGTAGAATTTAAAAATAACCTTTGACAAATAAGTGAAGACATTCGTGATATTTCCGACTATGGGTGTTTCCATACTTTGATAAAAGCTCGACAGCAATGGAGATAATGAAAAGCGTACAGAATTAAAGCACGCAAACATTTTTCAAAAATCCTTATGCAAGTGCTGATACACCAAATGAATCGGTAACCCCATCACATTAAAATACGATCCTTTTATTTTTTTTATCGCGATCATGCCGATCCAATCTTGTGCACCGTACGCACCCGCTTTATCGTAAGGTTTGTATGTATCTACATAGAATTCAATTTCAGAGGCGGTAAGTTCTTGAAAGGTAACTTCCGTTGTATCATCAAAACTAAATTCCCTTTCTTTCGACATAATGCAAACACCAGTCATTACATAATGGGTATTTCCGGATAAAGCATTTAGCATGGCAATGGCTTCGTTTCGATCGGAAGGCTTATTCATGATGCTGCCTTTCAAAATCACGACCGTATCGGCTGTCACCACAATTTCATTCTTCATATTTAATCGAAAATATTCTGCTTTCTTTTCGGCCAAATATTTCGCCACCTGTTCGATCGGTAATTCACTGGGAAAATTTTCTTCTACATCCGGTTTCTCCACCGTAAAATCAAAGCCCGCTTCTTTCATTAAATATTGCCTGCGTGGCGAACTCGATGCTAAAATTATTTTTCGATTTGGATTCATACCTTTCTAGGTGTTGAAGTGTTTATGTGTTTAAGTATTTACGTATTGATGCGGCTAATCATTTAGTTCAGCAACTTGGAACTTTGAACCTGGAACATTGAACTTGAAACTGAACCTGAAATTCAAAACGGTGCATAATCAACTTTTTTAAACTCTTCTTCTTTAATAGACGTAAACACAAACCCACCAATTACCTTCGGATAAAAGTAAGTAGATTTTTGCGGCATCGTATATCCGCTCTTACAAACCTGCTTTACTTCTTCAATGGAAACTTCGTTTGTAATGATGGCCAGTTGTGAATCGCCTTGAATTACCTTTTTCAAACAATCAGAAAAACTTCTGTCGAAATCCAGATGCAGGGATTGTCGCTGTTCTTTTCCGTGTATGCCAAATATTTTTTCAATAATAAAATAATGCATCACCGTTAGGTCGAGTGCTTTTACTTCTTCCGGAAACGGCCATTTCATTTTACTAAATGACTCCGGTTTAAGTCGCACTTTATATGCATTGTCTTTAAACATCAATCCAAACGCCCATTTTTTACCCGCAATAATTTCATTTAAGGTATCAGCACAGTCAACGGGTTTAATAGTGAAATCTTCTTCCAGTTTTTTTAGAATAGTCTCCTCATTAAAATCCGCAAGGTTTTTTATAAGTCGATGCGTGGGTAATATCCTCAGATCATCCGCTTCTGTATTGGTGAGATACATCAAATGAAAATTGTATCCTTCAGTACCTGTATGATTTGGGTTGAGCGATTGCTGTTGCTTTCTATACACTTGCGATCCTTCAAATCGATGATGTCCATCAGCCAAAATAATGGTTTGCTTTTCAATCAACTTTATAAACTGCCGAATTACATTCGCATCGTGAATAACCGCAAGCACATCGCGCACACCTTGATAATCTTCTGTTTCATAAATCGGATTTTGGATAGCTTCATCCATAAATTTTTCAAGCATGAAAGTCGGATCGCTATAAAGTCCGTGGGTAGGACTGGTATGTAATTCTGTTTTTGCTAATATTTCAATTCGATCATTCACAGCCGTTGGTATGGTGTTCTCATGTCTCAAAATTACACCATCACTCCACTCGTGTGCTTTGATGTGACAAATGAAACCCTTGCGACAATATTCCTTTGATGATCCCGCTAGGGTAAAATATTGGTAGTAAACATAGATGCCCGGTAATTTATCCTGCACAATAATTTTTTTCGCTTTCCATTCGTTCAGAAGGTTGGCCGCGTGATTTGCAGGATCGGGTTTTTGTGGAACAGAAAGATGAATGCTGTTATATTGATTTTGATAAAGCGCTTGGCGTTGTTTATCAGACACCACATCGAAAAGAGGAGATGCTAAATCATCAATGTTTTTTGAGAGTTCAATATTATATCGCCAGGGGCGAATGGGAAGAATTTCAGCCATGTGTCTAAAGCAAGTTCGAGGTGCAAAGGTATCAGTTAATTGTTGTTCATTATAACTGTTAATAGATAACGGTTTACAGATAGCCAATTCTCGCTACTGAAGTCCTTTAAAAAGTAAATCGAGGTTGCGCCTAAAATATTGTTTTACCGGACTTTGTTGATTGAGATGTGCCGAGATAATACTTCCGTAGAAAGTAGAAAGTAGCAAGTTGGTAATGTCGCGGGTATTAATGGTTTTGGTAATTTCTTTTTTAAAGATTGCTTCGAGCGTAAATTTTTCCAACATCTGATCGAGCGAAAAAATATTCATTAAACTCACATTTTCAACTTCCGGATAAATCAGTTTCTTTTCTTCTATCTTAACGGGAAAGGGTTTTGGTGATCGTTTCAAATCAGAAAGGAAACTTACTAAACTCAACATCAATCCCGGATGCATTTCACATTCTTCACTCGCTTTATCAAATAAATAATAAATTCCCTGCATACCTTCCTTTGGCTTTTGATTTAGGTCAACCGATCGCGAGAAGCACCATACTCTAAAATGATACAGCAAAATATCTTCCTTTTGAGGAAAGTATTTAAACAACGTAACCTTCGATATTTTTACCTTCTCACAAATATCATCTACATATAAATCGTCAAATGATTTTTTGCCAATGAGTTTTAAGGTATGATCAAGCACCTGGATTTTTAATCGTGCGGCCTTTTCTTTTCGCAGGCTCATTGAGTTAAGGTTGTTTGTTATGGGTAAAATAGAAATGGATTTCTCAATCCATGATGGAATTAATACTTTTATGCGGACTTAACCAAAAGCCAAATGATAAATCGTATAATTCTACTTTTACTAGTCGCATTTGTAGTCGCTTGCCAATCTGTTTCAAAGAAAAATTCCGAACCCCAAGTAGGATACATTTCCAATTCGTCCATGGTTGTATCAGCACATCCGTTGGCTTCAAAAGTAGGTGCCGATGTGATGCGAAGAGGTGGCAATGCAGTAGACGCAGCGATAGCAACCCAATTCGCATTAGCTGTTGTTCATCCTTCTGCAGGAAATATTGGTGGCGGTGGCTTTATGGTTCTGCGGCAAAAAGATGGTGCGCTTACTACATTAGACTATCGCGAAAAAGCACCAGCGGCTGCAACTACTAATATGTATCTTGATGAACACGGAAATGTTATTCCGGGCTTGAGCGAAGCAGGCCAACGTGCATCGGGTGTTCCCGGAACTGTTGCCGGGTTATTTAATTCGCACACGCGTTACGGAAAATTACCTTGGAAGGAACTAGTTCAACCCGCTATCGATTTAGCGTTGAACGGCTTTTTACTTACCGCAAAAGAGGCGGAAGGTTTAAATAGAATTCAAAATGATCTAAAAAAATATAACTCGATAGTACCTCAGTTTTTGATTCGTGACTATTGGAGAAGGGGCGACAGCATAAAATTCATTGATTTGGGCAATGCCTTAGAACGCATTCGAGATAACGGTATGGCTGGGTTTTATGAAGGTAAAACGGCTGATGATATTGTGGCTGAAATGCAACGCGGCAAAGGGATAATTACGCACGATGATCTTAAAAATTACAAACCTGTTTGGCGCGCTCCCATTGTTGTGCGGTATAAGGAGTATTCAATAATCTCGATGCCTCCACCATCAAGCGGTGGCATTGCGCTCGCACAATTACTTCGATCGGTAGAAAATTATCCTATAAAAAATTGGGGTCACAATAATATTAAGACAGTTCACCTTATTGTTGAAGCGGAGCGCAGAGCGTATGCTGATCGATCTGTTCACCTTGGGGATCCTGATTTTTATAATGTGCCCGTGCCACAGTTAACGGATAAGAAATACATTGATAATCGCATGAAAACCTTTGATGCCAATAAAGCAACACCAAGTATTGAGATAAAAGAAGGAGTATTAACACGCAAAGAGTCTGATCAGACAACACACTTATCGGTTGTGGACGCAGAAGGTAATGCGGTTTCGGTAACCACTACTTTAAACAATAGCTATGGTTCAAAAGTAGTAGTAGCGGGATCGGGTTTTATTTTGAATGATGAGATGGATGACTTTAGTGCGAAGCCAGGCGTACCCAATATGTATGGAGCAATAGGAGGTGAGGCAAATAAAATTGAAGCGTCAAAACGCATGTTGAGTTCTATGACACCCACCATTGTAGAAAAGAATGGCAAGCTCTTTATGGTAGTTGGTACACCAGGGGGAACAACGATCATCACCTCAGTATTTCAAACCATATTAAATGTTGTAGAATTTAAAATGTCCATGCAGCAAGCTGTTTCGGCAAAACGATTTCATAGTCAGTGGTTGCCCGATGAAATATTTATAGAACAGGGAGCAATGGATAATAAGACGATAAAAAATTTAACGAAGATGGGTCATCAGTTTAGGCAAGTAGGCAGTATCGGTCGGGTTGATGCGATATTGATTATGCCCGATGGAAAATTAGAAGGGGGTGCAGATCCACGAGGTGATGATACCGCAGCCGGCTTTTAAAATTCAGAGTCAAAAGAAAAATTACTTCAAGTAATAGTTTAACACGAATCATTGTTAGAGTGATAGAAAAATCGCGCGTAAGAAATTTATCAACTCGTTACCTTGAGTTCTACCGCTATGGTGTTGTTGTTATCGCGACATGCCTTTTGGGTGCTATTATATACGGTTCAATTAAAACGAACAGAGACGGATTTTCATTTTTAGCATTATACTTTCCACTCTTCTGGACATTCTTGATTTATAAATGGATAGATGCTCACCTAAAAGTTTTTAAAGTAGAGTTTGATGATGAATATCTTTATATCATTAAGCGAAACCAAGATATCATGATTCCCCTAGAGAACATTAAGGATATTGAAATGAAATCGCTCGGTGGTATGTGGCGTGTTGATTTGTTGTATGCTGATGTTATTGGCGATCATTTTTATTTTAAGCCGTCACTGCTTTATCCTTTAAACTACAAGGTAAAAGACGAATTGGTGAATTTACTTTGGAAGAAAATTGAAATTGCGAAGCGTAAACCAAGAGACATGCCTACCAATGCGCTTACGAGTTGAGTTAGTTTTTTACGAGCAAATATTTTGTATGATGCAACGAAATAAAGAGTGAACCATGCTACGATGTTCGCTGCGTTGCTGAGGTGAATCACTTCGACAAACATCATCACAAAAAAAATTTATTGTAGTTTAAGAAGTATAGTATATATTCGTGTAGAATTGTGTTTACATTTTTTTGTAAGCATTTAATTTATGTTCAACTAAACAAAAAACGCTATGGCAAAAAAAGCAAAAAAGGCTGCAAAGAAAGCAGCGAAAAAGACAGCAAAGAAAGCAGTTAAAAAAACTGTAAAGAAAACTGCAAAGAAGGCAGCGAAGAAAACTGCAAAGAAGGCAGCAAAGAAAAAGAAGTAGATAATTGCTACTGAAATTTCAAAACAGATTTTAACTACAATTTAAAAAACAAAAAATTATGGCAAAGAAAGCAAAGAAGGCTGCTAAAAAAGCAGCAAAGAAAACAGTAAAGAAGGCAGCCAAGAAAATGGTAAAGAAAGCAGCGAAGAAGACTGCTAAGAAAGCTGCAAAGAAGACTGCTAAAAAAGCGAAAAAATAATTTTATAATTTAAAAACGCTATGGCAAAACAAGCAAATAAGGTTGCAAAGAAAGCAGCCAAGAAGCCTGCAAAAAAAGCTGCAAAGAAAACTGCTAAGAAAGCAGTAAAAAAAGCAGCTAAGAAGGCGGTAAAAAAAGTAGTTAAGAAAGCAGCGACTAAGAAACCTGCAGCGAAAAAAACCAAAAGAAAGCCAAACGCGGCTTTTATGGCACCACTTACATTGAGTGCTGAATTATCTGAAGTAGTGGGAAGCAAGCCTTTGCCACGCACAGAGATAATCAAAAAAATGTGGGACTATATTAAGAAGAACAATCTTCAGGACAAGAAAAACAGAAGATTGATCAATGCTGATGCAAAACTTAAAGTAGTTTTCGGTGGAAAAACACAGGTTTCTATGTTTGATTTAGCTGGAATTATTAACAAGCATGTAAAGTAAAATCGTAACTGATTTTGCTGCAAGAAAGCCCCGCCCACAAGCGGGGTTTTTTTTTAGTGTGTACTGAAATGCTCCATGTTGGGGTATTTATTATTCTGCTGACTACTTTACCTTTATTCTGCAATTAAGATATGAGTATGAAAAATATTTACCTTACCCTTTTGTTTTTGTTGATCCTTCCGTCAAGTGTAACAGCCAAGGAGAATTTAAAATCTAAATCAAAGTTTACCGTTCGTCAGGCTGAATCATTGTTTACTGCACAGCAATGGAAAAGTGCCATACCTGTTTATGAATCGGTGCTCAAAGCCGGTCCGAAAAATGCGCTCGGTTGGAACAGACTTAGATATTGCTACCACAATATATCTGAATACGATAGAGCAATTTTTAATTACAACAAGGCATTGCTTTATGAGCCAGCAGCACCGTTGGCAACCATTATTCAATCGCGACTTGCCAGAGTTTATTCAGTGAAGAAGGATAATAAAAACATTTGCAAGTCTTGATCGGGCCATTCAATTGGGTTATGCAAATGTTGGGGAACTAGAAAAGCAAAGTGAGCTTGATAGTATAAGAAGCGATTCTAGATATGCCGAGATTATAAAAGCCGCAACCAATAATGCTTTCCCTTGTATGATCAACGCCCAAGCTCGCGAGTTTGATTTTTGGATTGGTGATTGGGATGCTTATGTAACCGGCACAACGCAGCTTGCAGGACAAAGTCACATCGACCTGGCATCGGGTGGTTGTATGATTTTGGAAAACTGGACATCGAAAGGCAATGTTTCTTTTACAGGGAAAAGTATGAACTACATTGATCCTTCCAATAATAAATGGAAACAAGTGTGGATCGGATCGAATGGAATTAATGTATCTGAATTTCTAAATGGGGAATATAGAGATAATGCCATGCGGTTCGAGTTTGTGAATACGAATGCACAAGGAGCGAAGACCTTAACCCATTTTTATTTCTATAATCAAGGGCCAAATGAGGTACGACAATTTCATGAGACTTCTGTTGATGATGGAAAGACGTAGACGACTACCTATGATTTTACCTACGTTAGGAAGAAGTAGTTTTCTAATCAAGTAAAGTTTGTTATTCTTACTCATTCCTTAAAATAGAATTACGTAGGGTAGAATAATGTTCCGAAGATGATGGATTAGATTCTCAAGACAATGGCAGGATAGTGAAGTGAATTTTAAACACGGAGTTGCAGTTTAATAAATCAATAAGCCCTTTGCTAAACTTCCTCTTGCCAAAACACCTATGTTATGTTGATGAAGCAAATCCAAGCACAACGACACACATTCAAAGCTTAACTGACTGATTTTTAAGATTCGAATTTCCGAGGAGGTTGTATTTCATTTTAGTATGATTCGCTATAGACCGATGGTTTTTAATTTTTTTCGAATGTAGAGTTCAACGATCAACAAGTTCGGAACCCAACTCAACCACGCTAAGGTAGCATATGCGGTTGGCTGACTGAGGTCAATACTATACGAACAAAAGAAAATATAAATCCGCAAAGTGATCGCAGCAAATGTCAGCGCAAAACTTCGCCACATCCATTGACGGTGAGCCTGAATATCCCGATGGCGAATGCGATGAAAGGCCATCGCTGTAAAAAAGAACCATAGAGTTGCCTGTGTGATAAAACTGAGTAGTACTAATGGTCCGCGTTCAATAAAAAAACTCATGATCAAACCACCTGGTGCAGCGAAGCATAAAATTCCCATCACATAAAAGTATCCCAACGCACGATGAACTTTCTTCCACTTTAAACCAAAAGTAGGGTGAAGCTGAAAGAAGCCGATGACCAAAATCAATCCACCGATGAGTACATGTGCATAGTATGCAGGAAGATACCAACCCGTAGCAATGGCTTTTTGCTTCAGCCGAAGAAAGCCATAGGTAAAATCAAAATTAAGGTAGGTTAGTGCATTGTATGCCAATGCAGCACCTAAGATGAAAACGAAAGCAAAAAGAATCTGAAGAGGTACAGTCGCGCTTCGAGACATTACATATTTACATTTTGCTTCAGCGGACCAATTACTTTTTCCAGAAAAGCGAGATTGTATTTATCAATCTCGGTGAGTTTATCTGCGATTTGTGAAAATGAATCGTACTCTGGTTTATACCATTTGACATATTTAAACTGATCGATGTCTGTTTGAGCAACGAACTTATAACCGTAGTCTGCGAGGATTTCATTGCGCATGCACATCAGCGTACTGTTTGATAAGAAAGTAAGATTCTCTTCCTTCTCGTTAATCCATGTTTTAAATTCTCCCGTCAGGTAAGAACTATCCATCTTCACAAATTGGGTGAAACTAAATCGCCTGTTTGATTTAAGTGTGGAGACCGTGAAGTCAGGATTTAGGTGTGTGTAGTTATAAATTAATATTGGATAATCATCATATCCTTCTGGTTCATAGGAATAACGATCTGGATATTTTAATTCAATGAGTGTTTCATTAATTCTTTTGAATTCCACTTTCCCATGAGTTGATAATTCCTGAGTAGCCAATGTATCATTGGAAGAATTGACATAGACTAGGCGATCGTGTATGTAGAATTCCTCTCGACCATCTAAGTATCTTTCTTTAACTGTTGTAATCAAAGCACTGATTTTATCAGTAATGGATGTTAATACGCTCCCATCGGTTTCTATATATTCTGTCCAAGCATTGCGCTGAAGATCTCCAATTGTAAATCCTCCAATTATCTCGTTGAATATTCCAGTTCGGGTCCAATATGAAGAAGGTATTATGATTCCGTAAGCTAGGTACTCAGCATTAGGAATTTCACACAAGACCTGCTTCTTCTCTCCCAACACAAATTGGCTAGGAAGGAATTGAAATTGCTTTACATACTTTTCGGCTGTTGGCGAAGAAAACCCGGAAGGGTAATATTGATAGGCTGCATTGAACCAACCATAAACCGAATCTTTCTTTACGATTAATGTTTCTTCTGCAGGATAAGGTATGATCATGTCATATTCTGCTGCTATAAGTTGTTCACCTTCGAGATTGAAGTATCCTACCTTTCCATCTTTTTTCACTTCAACAGTTTTAGGTAATGAAAAACCAAGTGTCCCAACCAATTCAAATTCAACCGGAACGATTACTTTTCCGTTCTGATCGACTAGTCCCATTTTATAATTGGTTTGTCTTAAATAATCGTTTTGATATCCAACAAAATAATTAGACCATTGACCATTCACAACATAGAAATAGGTCATGGAATCATATTGGGCATACCATATAACGGAGTCATATTGTTGTTGCAGTTCCTTCGCCTTGTCAAAAATGGATTTGCGGCTTAATAGCTCTTTTTCGAGATTGAAAGAACCATCCGTCTGATTTCGTAACGAGACAAAGCTGTTATAAAACTCTTCGCCTTCCAGCTTACTGATATAGAATGAATTATCCTTTCGTTTTAAATAGAAGGTAACGATCGATACATTTTTTAAATTAACACCCATATCAGTGGATTCAACAGATGCCGGAACCACTACGCGAATACCTTGATCTTCAAAATAGATAAGCGCTTTATCAAAAGAAGGGATACATTTTATATTTGCCAGGTCTTTGTTTCGAAGCACATCCACAGCCAGCATAATTACCTCATTCGTTTGAGGTGTGTTGAAGAATTTAAGAATCTCAGCATCGGGTTTGGGAAGACTGTTTTGAAAAGTGGTAAGGAAAACTCGGACGTCCTTTTCAACATCATCCTTTCTTAAAATTGAACATCCGACAACCAACACGGCTAGCGCGAGTACAATTAGTTTGATCTTCTGACTTACATGAAACATAACCTGCGTTTTATGGTTTTAAACTGTCGAGAAAGGTAAAGAATCTTCTCAAGAATCTAATGCTCTTTTAATTACCAAATCATTGATAAATGGCGCAAATCATTCCACTTTTGCTCTATATTTACCTGCGTTTTGCAGCATGATATCGCGTTGTTAGAATACGTGCAATTCAATCGTGTGCAAAGATTTTAACGCTCAAACACTATGGAAGAAACCGGACTGCTACAATACCTTCCCATTGTTTTCATGTTTGTATTGGCTGTTGGTTTTATCATCACTACCATGTTGGCCACCCATTATTTCGGTCCCAAAAGAAAAACCAGTGTTAAATTAGAAAGTTTCGAATGCGGCATTGAACCAAAAGGCAATGCGCGTGTTCCATTCAATATCAAATACTTTTTAGTCGCCATCCTTTTTGTTTTGTTTGATGTAGAGGTAATCTTCATGTATCCATGGGCTGTTAATTTTGACGAACTCGCAATGCCAGGCTTTATTGAAATGGTATTGTTTATTACAACATTATTAATTGGCTTCTTTTATATTTTGAAGAAGGGCGCGTTGAAGTGGGAAGATTAGGGGGATTTGAGAATTAAGATTTAAGATTTAAGATTTTTAGATCAGAAAAATATAGAAGTCAAAACAGGTTAATCATAATCATCACAAAAATCAGATTAATCATAGTATAGGACGAATGGAAATAGCAACACCAAAATATAACATGTCAGAAAAGCCCGAAGGGTATGAGGGTTCTGGCTTTTTCGCGACAAGCTTAGAGAAGGTAGTTGGGTTAGCAAGAAAGAATTCCATTTGGCCATTACCTTTTGCTACCTCTTGTTGTGGAATCGAATTCATGGCCACCATGGGCGCGCATTATGATCTCGCACGTTTTGGTTCAGAGCGTTTAAGTTTCTCACCTCGTCAGGCAGACTTGTTAATGGTGATGGGTACCATCGCCAAAAAAATGGGACCCGTGCTTCGCCAGGTGTATGAACAAATGGCCGAGCCGCGGTGGGTTCTGTCAGTTGGTGCGTGTGCCTCCAGCGGAGGAATATTCGATACCTATAGTGTGCTTCAGGGAATCGATCGGATTATTCCGGTTGATGTTTACGTGCCGGGTTGTCCGCCACGACCAGAACAAATTATAGACGGGGTTATGAAAATACAAGAGCTTGTTGAAAAAGAATCTTTTCGCAGAAGAGAATCAGCAGAATATAAAGCCATGTTAAACAAATACAATATTGAATAACATGGAAGTGGGCGAACAGGAAAAAATCATTGGAGCAATTAATGAAAAGTTTGAAGGTCAAATACTTCATAGTGAAATGCTCTACGATTTTTTAACCATTACTTTGAAGCAGGAGAAGATCATTGAAATCATTCAAAATCTTTATCACCACCCGTCAACGCAGTTTCAATACCTTACTACACTTTGTGGAATACACTTTCCTGATCTGAAACAAATTGCCATCATGTATCAGCTTCATAATCTGATAAGCAATGTTCAAGTACGATTGAAAATATATTTACCAGAAGAAAATCCGACAGTACCTACACTTACACCGGTGTTTGCAGCAGCAAACTGGTTGGAGCGCGAGACGTACGATTTTTTTGGGGTCATCTTTCAAGGACATCCTAATTTAAAACGCATTCTTAATGTAGATGAGATGATCATCTTTCCGATGCGTAAGGAATATCCATTGGAAGATCAGACACGTGAGGACAAGAACGATTCTATGTTTGGAAGATAAAAAAATGGAGACACCATTATCTGATCGCATAATACAAACAGAAGAGAAGGAATATTCCTACCTCAATCTCGGCCCAACGCATCCGGCTACGCATGGTATTTTCCAAAACGTATTGAAGATGGATGGTGAAGTGATTGTAGATGCAGAACCAACCATTGGTTACATTCATCGTGCCTTTGAAAAACTTGCCGAGCGCAGACCATTTTATCAAGTTACACCAATCACCGATCGTCTTAATTATTGCTCAGCACCCATCAACAACATTGGCTGGCACATGACGGTTGAGAAATTGTTGGGCGTTGAAATTCCGAAACGTGTTCAATACCTCCGTGTTATTATCATGGAGCTTGCGCGTATTACCGATCACATTATTTGTAATGCAGTTATTGGCGTAGATACAGGTGCCCTTACGGGATTTGTGTACATGTTTCAGCAGCGTGAATTGGTATATGAAATTTACGAAGAAATTTGTGGTGCACGTCTCACTTCGAACATCGGTCGCATTGGTGGTTTTGAAAGAGACTTCTCTCCGAAGGCGTGGGACAAGATCAATCATTTTCTTGTTGAGTTTCCGAAAGTGTTGAAGGAGTTTGAAAACCTGATGACGCGAAATAGAATCTTTATGGATCGCACCATTGGAGTAGGAGGTATTACTGCTGAGCGTGCACTGAACTATAGTTTCTCTGGCCCCAACTTACGCGCAGCAGGTGTTGACTACGATATTCGCGTAGCAAAACCATATTGCTCTTATGAAGATTTTGAATTTGCAATTCCGGTAGGTATTAATGGAGATGTGTATGATCGCTTCATGGTTCGTCAAGGCGAAATGTGGGAGAGTTTAAGCATCATCAAACAAGCCATTGCAAAATTACCGGAAGGACCCTTCCACGCTACCGTTCCTGATTTTTATCTTCCACCAAAAGAGGAAGTCTATAACAATATGGAAGCGTTGATCTATCACTTTAAAATTGTGATGGGTGAAACGGATGTTCCAAAAGGAGAAGTATATCATGCAGTAGAAGGAGGTAATGGTGAACTTGGTTTTTACCTGATAAGCGATGGAGGTAGAACACCTTTTCGCTTACATTTCAGAAGACCATGTTTCATTTTTTATCAGGCCTATCCGGAAATGATAAAAGGCTCAATGCTTTCGGATGCTATATTGACAATGAGTAGTATGAATGTAATTGCAGGAGAACTTGACGCATAGAAATTTAAGGATATAGAAATTAGAATATGAATTAGAAGGGTGCTTTTCAAATTGTCGTTTTGGACTAAAGTCCATCGTGGGAAGGTTTAATAACCACGCACTTAAGTGCGTGGTTAAAACAGCAACAATAATGGAGGGGCTTTAGCCCAACAGCACAGTTTGATTGCGACAATTGGAAATGCACCCGAATAGAATGCACTGAGTTTCGAGTTTAACGTTTCGAGTTACCGAACTCGAAACTAAAAACTTTAAACTCGAAACTCGAAACTCGAAACTTTGAACCTGAAACTTTAAACTTTGAACTCGGAACCCATACATTTTTCAAATGAAGCATTAACCTTGGTGAACAACATCATCAAGCGCTATCCGGAAGGAAAACAAAAGTCTGCGTTGTTGCCTGTTTTGCATTTGGCACAATCAGAGTTTGACGGATGGTTGAGTGCGCCTGTTATGAACTATGTGGCTTCATTGCTGAACATCAAACCGATTGAAGTATATGAGGTTGCTACATTTTATTCAATGTACAATCTTCATCCAGTAGGTAAATGTTTAATTGAAGTTTGTCAAACAGGGCCATGTTGGTTGCGCGGTTCCGATAATATTATTGAGCATTTAGAAAAGAAACTGAACATTAAGGTAGGAGAGACTACAGCGGATGGAATGTTTAGCTTAAAAGCGGTTGAGTGTTTAGGTTCATGTGGCACAGCACCAATGTTACAGTGTGGTGCTGCCTACCATGAAGATCTTACAACTGAAAAGGTGGATGCATTGATTGAACAATTGAGAACAAAGAATGAGCGGAGTTCTTATATGAAATAGTGGAAAAGTTAATCGTTATCCGTTAATGGTGAATCGTAAAGACCATTAACGAATAACGATTAACCATTAACTTTTTTATCTATCGAAAGCAAAGCAATAAAGTGAGTGAACCCGAAATAGGATATGGATTTTCAAATACGTGAACCGAATGACCATTAACAATTAACGGATAACCATTAACGGATAGAATGGCAACAAAATTTTTACTTGAACACGTCAACGTTCCTCAGATAGAAACTATTAAAGTCTATCGTGAGATGGGCGGGTATGCATCTGTGGAAAAGGCATTGAAGACGATGACGGAGGATCAAATTATTGAAGAGGTAAAGTTCTCAGATTTAAGAGGAAGAGGTGGCGCAGGTTTTCCGGCAGGATTGAAATGGAGTTTCCTTGATAAAAAATCAGATAAGCCGCGCTACTTAGTTTGCAATGCCGATGAAAGCGAGCCCGGCACATTTAAGGATCGATATTTAATGGAGAAGTTACCTCATATTTTAATTGAAGGTATGATTGTCTCCAGTTTTGCAATGGGTGCGAACACGGCATACATATACATACGTGGAGAATACATGTATATACTTCGAATTTTAGAGAAGGCAATTCAGGAAGCATACGATGCTGGATTCCTTGGCAAAAATATTTTAGGAACAGACTTCTCACTAGATCTATATGTTCATTGTGGAGCAGGTGCATATATCTGCGGTGAAGAAACAGCATTGTTGGAATCGCTTGAAGGTAAACGCGGCAATCCAAGATTGAAGCCACCATTCCCTGCGATTGCTGGTTTATATGCTTGCCCAACCGTTGTGAACAATGTCGAAACGATTGCTTCCGTTCCAACCATAATAAACATTACCGCAGATAAATTTAATGACATAGGTATTGGTAAAAGTGCAGGCACAAAATTGATTTCAGCCAGTGGGCATATTAACAAGCCTGGCGTTTATGAAATTGAATTAGGATTACCGGTTGAAGAATTTATTTACTCTGATGAATATTGTGGCGGTATTTGGAAAGGTAGAAGACTGAAAGCTGTTGTAGCCGGAGGTTCTTCCGTACCGATTCTGCCTGCCGATTTAATTTTAAAAACAGCGAAAGGTGAACCCCGCTTGATGACGTACGAGTCATTGGCCGATGGTGGATTTGTAAGCGGAACAATGCTCGGCTCCGGTGGATTTATTGTGATGGATGAAACCGCTTGCATCGTTCGCAACACGTGGACCTTCGCGCGCTTTTATCATCACGAATCTTGTGGACAATGTAGTCCTTGTCGTGAGGGTACCGGCTGGATGGAAAAAGTTTTGCACCGAATCGAACATGGCCATGGTCACATGAGTGATATCGACTTATTGGTTGATGTCGCTAAGAAAATAGAAGGTAATACCATTTGTCCTTTGGGTGATGCAGCAGCTTGGCCCGTAGCCAGCGCGATACGTCATTTCAGGGAAGAATTTGAATATCATGTAAAGTATCCGGAGAAAGTAAAAAATCCAAAACACTTTGAGATTGAACCGTTTGTTTCAGAGCGTGCTGGAGTTTTAATATAGTAATACAAAGGTTAATCGTTAATGGTTATCCTTTAATCGAAGTGAATAGAATATGATGAAGTCGTTTGAAGATTTGGAATGTTGGAAATTATCGGCTTCGCTGAGAAGGAAACTTTCAGTGCTGGTAAAAGATTTTCCACAGCATGAAAAATTCAAATTGGCGGATCAGATAGTAAGAGCATCCCGATCGGTTACGGCAAACATATCGGAAGGCTATGGTCGATTTCATTATCAAGAATATATTCAGTTTTGTCGTCAAAGCAGAGGATCATTATATGAATTGATTGATCATTTGCTAGTGGCCTTTGAAGAAAAGTATATTTCAGAACTTCAACTGAAAGAATGTAGAAGTGAAATTGACCGATGTTTAGCAGTGCTGAATGGTTTTATAAATTACCTATCAAAAGCCAAACAAGAAAACAACAAAGTCAACGAGCCTGAAATAGAATATTTACTTTCAACCCCTTCAATTGAATCACGATTAACAGATAACGATTAACTTAAAAGGATGGCAAAAGTAACAATAGATGGAGTAGAGATTGAAGTAGCAGATGGAACTTCAATCTTAAATGCTGCGCGTCAGATTGGAGGCGATCTGGTTCCTCCTGCTATGTGCTATTATTCTACTTTGCAAGATTCGGGTGGCAAATGTCGTGTGTGTTTAGTGAAGGTATCTCAAGGTTCAGGTAAAGATCCGCGGCCTATTCCAAAACTGGTTGCATCTTGCAGAACTCCTGTTGCCGATGGTATGATTGTTCAAAATATTACATCACCAGAAGTTTTAGAAGCAAGAAAAGGTGTTGTTGAATTTTTGTTGATCAATCATCCATTGGATTGTCCGGTGTGTGATCAGGCTGGTGAATGCGATCTTCAAAATTTAGCATACGAGCACGGAGCATCAACAACACGGTATGAAGAGGATAGAAGAACTTTTGAGAAAGTAGATATTGGCGATAAGATCAAGTTGCACATGACGCGCTGCATACTTTGCTATCGCTGTACATATGTTGCCGATCAACTTACAGACAACAGGGTGCATGGCATACTCGGTCGCGGTGACAAAGCAGAGATCAGCACCTATATTCAACAAGCCGTTGATAATGATTTTTCTGGAAACATGATTGATGTTTGCCCGGTTGGTGCGCTCACTGACAAGACCTTTCGATTTAAAAGTCGTGTGTGGTTTACGAATCCGGTTGACGCACATCGCGATTGTAAGAAATGTTCTGGCAAAGTTGTGCTATGGAAGAAGGGTGATGAGGTACTTCGTGTATCTGCGCGCAAAGATCAGTACAATGAAGTGAAAGAATATATTTGCAATGAATGTCGATTTGATCACAAGAATGTAAGCGACTGGACCATCGAGGGACCACGACACATTGAACGCACCTCGGTAATCGCGCAAAATCATTACGAGCAAATTGACTTGCAGAAATTGAAACTAGAGATAGAGCGACAGCTTGTATTTCAAAAAGGAAATCCGTTACCTAATCCGCAACTGCCTTCATGATTTTATTTCTACTATTTAAAGCCTCATTAGCCGGAGTGATATTTATCATCACCCTTACCGTTGCAGCGTATTCTACATATGCTGAACGCAAGGTGGCCGCGTTTCTTCAAGATCGCATTGGCCCGGATCGTGCGGGACCGTTTGGACTTCTTCAACCGCTTGCTGACGGATTGAAGTTCATCATGAAGGAAGAAATCATTCCAAACGTATCGAACAAATTGCTATTTATCCTCGGACCGTGTATCGCAATGCTTACTGCATTGATGGCGGGCGTTATCATTCCATGGGGAGGTACACTCACTATCGGTGGCGAACAATATTCACTTCAAATTGCTGATCTTAATATCGGAATTCTCTACGTATTCGGAGTAGTGTCGATTGGCGTGTATGGAATTATGATTGGTGGTTGGGCATCGAACAATAAATTTTCATTGCTCGGTGCCATTCGTGCATCGGCTCAAATGATCAGCTACGAAATTGCTATGGGCTTATCCATCATTGCATTAATAATATTAACCGGAACATTAAGTCTCGGGGAGATTACGCAGTTGCAAGCCGGTGGTGAAGGTAATCATTGGAACATGTGGAACGTAGTGTATCAACCTGTTGGTTTTATTATTTTTATCATTTGCGCTTTCGCGGAATGTAACCGTACACCGTTTGATTTGCCAGAATGTGAAACGGAATTGGTAGGTGGATATCACACCGAGTACAGCAGTATGAAACTTGGCTTTTACTTGTTTGCTGAATACATCAACATGTTCATTTCATCGGCCGTTATTGCTACGCTTTATTTTGGTGGATATAATTTTCCATTCATGAATAATCTTGGATTAGATCAGAATGTGATTACGATTATCGGAACGCTGGTGATGTTCGGAAAAATCACCTTCTTCATTTTCTTTTTCATGTGGATACGCTGGACGATCCCGCGTTTTCGCTATGACCAATTGATGAACTTAGGGTGGAAGATGTTATTACCTTTGGCGGTAGCCAATATTTTCCTTACGGGATTGATTAAAATTTTACTGAAATAAAGTTTTCATACAATGCAATCGCTTACAAATAGATCGAAACTAGTGGTGAAGAAAGAAATGACTTTCTTAGAGCGCATGTATTTGCCCGCCATTATGAGCGGTATCATGATTACGATAAAGCATTTGCTGAAAAAGAAAGCTACCATTAAATATCCAGAGACAAAACGTGAGATCAGTTCAATCTGGCGCGGACAACATGTATTAAAGCGTGATGACAAAGGAGCAGAGCGTTGCACGGCCTGTGGGTTGTGTGCAGTGTCGTGTCCGGCAGAAGCCATAACGATGGTTGCGGCAGAAAGAGAAAAGGGAGAAGAAAATTTATATCGCGAAGAAAAGTACGCTTCGACTTACGAAATCAATATGCTGCGTTGCATCTTTTGTGGATTGTGTGAAGAAGCATGTCCTAAAGAAGCAATATTTTTGACGGATAGAATTGTATCATCCGACTTTGAACGTGATGGATTTATTTACGGAAAAGATAAATTGGTTGAGGAGATGGATAAGCGCATTGACGTTTCCGTGCGACAGACGCCTGAAGTATTGGCATTCAAAAAACAAAAACAATTAACACACAATAAATAATCGGTTTACACTGTGACGCTCAATCTATTTTACTTTCTCTCTTTTGTAGCCGTCTTCGCTGCCGTGCTGGTGGTGTTTTCAAAAAGTCCAGTATCGAGTGTGCTCTACCTTATCATTACCTTCTTTGCCATTGCAGGTCACTATGTTT
Organism: Cytophagales bacterium; assembly: GCA_038241205.1. Classification (GTDB taxonomy): domain Bacteria; phylum Bacteroidota; class Bacteroidia; order Cytophagales; family Cyclobacteriaceae; genus Chryseolinea. The sequence continues at coordinate 1,697 of JBBRFY010000049.1, read as the reverse complement.
TGATGAATGCCGAGTTTCTGGCAGCTGTGCATGTGATTGTGTATGCCGGAGCCATTATGGTTTTGTTTCTCTATGTTATTATGTTGTTGAATCTCAATAAAGAAACCGAACCTCATAAAAGTAATGTATTAAAATTTGCAGCTGCCATTTGTGCAGGCTTGTTGTTAATTGTGTTGGTGGGTTCTTTAAAAGGTGCCGACATCATGATCAAACAACAAGTAGGCAATGGGCAAATAGGTCTTGTAAAGAACCTAGGAAAAATATTGTTCACCGAGTTTCTCCTACCTTTTGAGCTTGCATCCATTTTGTTGCTGGCAGCAATGGTAGGTGCTGTTATGCTTGGAAAGAAAGAGGAAAGTTAATCGGTTAATGGTTATCCGTTAATCGTGAGGATGGAAATTGGGTGATGAAGAGGTTATCGGTTAATGGTTATCCGTTAATCGGAAGAGTGGGACTTGAGTTTGAGAATTGTTGATTATTGACGGGAGTATAAAGATAAAGGTGAAAAAACTTAGATGCAGGATTTTTAAACCTTAAGACGATTAACAATTAACAATCAATGTCGTTTAGTTAAGCATTTTCTTAATGGCCTCGCCTTAATCCTCTCCGAAGGAGAGGAAAGTCAAGGAGGCTTAACTAAACGACATTGAATTAACAATTAACAATTAACGAATAGCAAATAGCAAATAACGAATAACGAATAACGAATAACGAATAACATGATTCCAATAGAATACTACCTCTACCTCAGCGCAACGCTCTTCTCTATTGGAGTGCTTGGGGTACTGTATAGACGAAACGCCATTATTGTTTTTATGTGCATTGAGTTGATGTTGAATGCTGTGAATTTGTTAATGGTTGCATTTTCAAATTACCTTAATGATGGAGCAGGTCAGGTATTTGTATTTTTTATTATGGCGGTTGCGGCTGCTGAAGTGTCAGTTGGCTTAGCAATCTTGATTATGATGTATCGCAATACAAAGACAACGGATATTAATATTTTGAATCGATTAAAATGGTAGGAATGGATTTGTTGATAAGCCTCGTTCCGCTCTTGCCACTATTGGGCTTTTTAATTGTGGCCTTAAGCGGGAAGAAATTATCGAAGGGCGTAACCTCGGTTATTGCGTGTGGCGCAGTGTTGATTTCATTTATCATTTCCATTTATCTTTTCACGCAACTTCTTGCATTGCCTAAAGAACATCGCTTCTTTTCGGTTACACTTTTTGATTGGATCAAAACAGGAGACTTCTCTGCTTCTATTAGTTTTTTGGTTGATCCACTTTCGTCATTAATGCTATTGATTATTACCGGTGTCGGATTTCTGATTCATGTTTACTCCATTGGATACATGTTTGAAGATGAAGGCTTCAATCGCTTCTTCTCTTACCTTAACTTGTTTGTGTTCTTCATGCTCTTGTTGGTAATGGGATCGAATTACCTTCTGATGTTTGTAGGGTGGGAAGGTGTAGGATTGTGTTCATATCTACTAATTGGGTTCTGGTTTAAAAATCACCATTACAATGATGCCGCCAACAAAGCCTTCATCATGAATCGCATTGGTGATTTAGGGTTGCTACTGGGTGTTATTTTAATCGTCATGAATTTCGGAAGTCTTCAATATGACGAAGTTTTCTCAAAAGTCAATTCTGTAAATTCACAAACCATTACACTTATTACCCTTTTACTTTTTATCG
>JBBRFY010000048.1:0-21745 GCA_038241205.1 Cytophagales bacterium | reverse complement strand
AAATTGCATTACCGGGATTTGAAAAACCTAAACTTCAATCTTATTGATAAATGATAATGGAGGGTTGAGCATCAAGAATAGTACTCAAAAAAATCTTTACATTTTCGGGCAACTTGCCATTGGCAAAATCGATGATGCAATTTGTGTCGATCAGATAGTTCTATTCCATTCAGTTCTCATCTCACGAAGTTCCTCTTTCATTTGTTCGGCCTGTGTATCCGAAATACTACCATATAATTTATCGGACAATTTTTGTCCAGAAGTTTTAACGTGACGACTCACTACTCGTATTAGATTCAATGCTTCCAAATCTTCCAACAATTTTAAAGCTTGTGGGCTGTTTACATCTATGGTTAGAGTTTCCATTTTCATTAGTTTGAGTTATACTAAAAGTAAAAAAAATATAACCTCTGCCAATAACAACGATCAGTTGTAAAAGGATTACTTCAACTGCAACAACAACGCAGCCCACGTTTCTTTTTCATCGCGCCTCACTTCTTGCAAGGCTAATGGATTCGCTTCGCGTAGTAAGTCACTAATGTCGCTCGTGTAAAAACCGCTGAGTAATAATAATCCGTTTGGTTGAAGAAAACTTTTGTACAACTCCATTTCATCGAGCAATACATTTTTATTAATGTTAGCGAGGATGATATCAAATTTACCTTCGAAAGTAAAATCACTGAGTTTGCCGAGTTGTTGATGAACGATATTGCTGCATCCGTTTACTTCAATGTTTTCTTTTCCATTGGATACACTCCACTCGTCAATATCAAAAGCTTCAACTTCGCGTGCTCCGAGTTTTGCAGCCATTACGGAAAGAATGGAGGTGCCGCACCCAGCGTCCATCACGCGCTTGTTTTGATGATCGAGATCCAATTGATTTTTAATCATCAGATAGGTAGTCTGGTGATGCCCTGTGCCGAAAGACATTTTTGGGGTGATGATTATTTCGTACAAATATTTTTTTTCTATCTGATGAAAATCAGCGCGGATTAAACATCGATCATCTACAATAATGGGTTCATAGTTTTTCTCCCATTCTTCATTCCAGTTTTGTTTTTCAATTCGATTTATGGAAAAGCTTAACGGGGTTTGCTGAGAATATTTTTCCTTAATAGACTCAAGTTGACCCTTGTCATAGTTTTCCATTTCTACATACGCCTCGAAACCGTTGTCTGTTTCCATAAAGGTATCGAAACCAGCTTCCGAAATTTCGGCCATTAAAATTTCAGAAAATTCAGCATCGCAAATTACAATCAGGCAGGAGTAATACATACTTAATTTTTTTTTGGATAGGATTGCACGTAGTGAGAGATTACCTTTTCGTGAATTCGTGACAAAGTTTATTCAGTTTTTGTTATTCTTATTTCTTTAAAACAGACAATACCTCATTCAATTTCAACAATGCTTCTACAGGACTGATGGTGTTAATATCGATCTTCTGTAACATGTCTTGAATTTCATTGAACCGCGGATCGGATTCAAACAAACTCAATTGAGGAATAGGCTTCGGCACATCTTGCATTTTTTTATTTCCTTCATTCTTATGTTTTTCTTTTTCAAGAAAATGAAGAATTTCATTTGCGCGAAGCACAACCTTGTTTGGCATGCCTGCCAGTTGCGCCACATGTATACCAAAGCTGTGTTCGCTACCACCCTCTTTTAGCTTCCGCATGAAGATGATTTTATTGCCCACCTCTTTTACCGACACGTTAACATTTTTTACGCGCACCAAATCTTCTGTCAATTGATTGAGTTCGTGGTAGTGTGTAGCGAAAAGTGTTTTGGGTTTAAAGTCTTTGTGATTATGCAAGTGTTCAACAATTGCCCACGCAATCGAAACGCCATCATAGGTACTTGTTCCTCTTCCAATTTCATCCATTAAAATCAATGAACGATTACTCAAGTTGTTAAGAATGCTAGCGGTCTCGGTCATCTCTACCATAAAGGTAGATTCACCTCGCGAAAGATTATCGGATGCACCTACGCGTGTAAATACTTTATCAATGATGCCAAGCGATGCTGCATCGGCCGGAACAAAACTTCCCATCTGCGCCATTAAAACAATGAGCGCAGTCTGTCTTAGCAAAGCAGACTTACCCGCCATGTTCGGCCCTGTGATGATCAGAATTTGTTGCTGATCACTATCTAATAAAATATCGTTGGGCACATACGTTTCGCCAACGGGTAATTGTTTTTCAATAACGGGATGTCGCCCTGCTTTTATATCTAGAACAAATGAATCATTGATTTCGGGTTTTGCATACTTATTAGCATTCGCTGTGAAAGCAAATGAAAGCAAACAATCGAGTTGAGCAAGTATGCGAGCGTTTTGTTGAATCTGAGGAATGAAGTCGGCAGTATGAAGAACAAGAGCATTGAAGATTCGCTGTTCGATTACAACCAGTTTATCTTCAGCGTGAAGAATTTTTTCTTCGTAAACTTTTAATTCTTCTGTAATGTATCGTTCAGCATTTACCAATGTCTGTTTGCGAATCCAATCGTTTGGAACTTTGTCTTTGTTGGCGTTACTTACTTCAAGGTAATATCCAAAAACTTTGTTGTATGAAATCTTTAAGGAATTAATTCCGGTACGATCAATCTCTCGTTTTTGTATTTGCAATAGATAATCTTTTCCAGAAAAAGCAATAGCCTGAAGTTCATCCAACTCAGCATCAATGCCGGGCTTAATAATATTTCCCTGATTGCTAGCAATGGAAACATCTTCCCGAAGTTCGCATTCCAATTTCTCGAGCAAAAATTCGCAGCGATGTAATTGATCTCCTAATTTTTTTAATTCTGCGGAAGCATGCGCACTCAACAACGCTTTAATGGGCTGCACAAAAAGTAGCGAGCGTTTAAGCTGCACCATCTCTCGTGGATTTATCCGATTGACGGCCACCTTAGAAATTAATCGCTCGAGATCGGAAATGTGTTTTAAAGATGATGTGATTTTTTCAGCGAGTGTCGAGTCCGTAAAAAAAGTATCAACCACTAAAAGACGCTCATCGATAGCAGCCTTTTCTTTCAAGGGAAGAATCATCCACTTACGCAATTGGCGCGAGCCCATAGGCGTAACGGTGTGATCGAGAATATCCAGCAATGGGACGCCACCGTCATTTTGTGAACTGACAATTTCCAAATTGCGAATGGTAAACTTATCGAGCCACACAAATTTGTCTTCGTCAATTCTAGAGATGGAAGTGATGTGTGATGTGTCTTTGTGCTCGGTGTCATCAAGGTAATGTAAAATACCTCCTGCCGCGATGATGGCTTCACCCAAGCCTTCAATACCAAAACCTTTTAGAGAAGCCGTTTTGAATTGAGTGGTTAATTTTTCGTAAGCATAATCAAAACCATAAACCCATTCATCTAAGGCAAAGGTATTGTACTCATCGCTAAATAATTTTTCAAAATGTGCACGCGAGTTTTTGCTATAAATAATTTCAGAAGGCGAAAAACCTTGTATGAGTTTAGCAATGTATTGCTCACTGCCTTGCGCTGCATAAAATTCACCAGTAGAAAGATCGAGAAAGGAAACGCCAACAATATTTTTGTTGATAAAAACCGAAGCCAGAAAATTATTTTGCTTGCGCTCTAACACATTATCGTTGAATGCTAAACCGGGCGTAACCAATTCTGTTACCCCGCGCTTTACGATACCTTTTACAAAACGAGGATCTTCAAGCTGATCGCAGATGGCAACCCGCTTACCCGCGCGAACGAGTTTTGGCAAATAGGTATCTAAAGAATGATGTGGAAATCCGGCCAACTCAATTTCGGAAGCCGAACCCGCTCCGCGCTTGGTTAAGGTAATGCCCAAAATCTTGCTGGCAATAATAGCATCCTGACCAAAAGTTTCGTAAAAATCGCCCACCCGAAAAAGTAAGAGCGCACCGGGATAGCGCACTTTGATGGCATTGTATTGCTTCATCAACGGGGTTTCTACAGGTGTTTTCGTTTCGGCCATGGCGAACAAAGATAGAAAACTCCGTAGTGAGCAAGGGATGGAGAAAGTTTTTTGTCGTGCTTTTATCAAAAAATTTTTTCGCAAGTGTAATAGTTAAGTTGCTCGCGGTACTGATTGTAAAAGTTTCAATACGTCATAACCTAACATGGTTGTGATCACTTGCCGAACCTAATGTAACCAATGGCCCAACACCTGGAGAAGGAGTTTACGGAACAGATTGATCAGAACAGAGGGATTATTTATAAGGTAATTCGTCTCTACGTACATCATGAAGATGATGAGAAAGATCTTTTTCAGGAGATTTTATTTCAAGCGTGGAAATCGTATCCACGTTTTCTGGGGCAATCTAAATTTTCTACGTGGTTATATCGTGTGGCGCTTAACACAGTGCTCACATTTAAGCGAAGAATAAAACTAGTAGAGCCGCATGAAGACATGAGTCGCTTCAATGCAGTCTCTACGGTAGGAAATAGAAATGACGAAAGCGAAGCACTTTACATTGCTATTAGGATGCTAAATGAAATTGATCGCATGATTGTTACTCTCCATTTAGACGGATATGAAAATGATGAGATTGCGGAAATCGCAGGAATATCAAAAAACAACGCAGCTGTTAAGCTGCATCGTATTAAAGAAACATTAATAAAGAAACTCAACGCAATTTAAAAATGGATTTACAAGAAGCGTGGAAAAATTTAGATCGTGAAAAACTTTCCAAACCAGTGAAAGGTGAATTGGCGATACATGCCGCATCGAAACATCCGGTGCAAAAACTCATTAAGACTTTTCGTTCGGCCTTGGGTTTTATTGTTTTTTTCGAAGTGGTTTTTATTTATTTCCTGATAAGTATTCCTCAACCTATAGTAAAAATTTTTCTCGCCATTCTTATTGGCGTTTACCTGCTGGGTTTTATAGGTAATCTAAGAACGCTTCGAAAAATTGAAAATCATTTTAAGCTAGACTCAAATTTAAAAGAATCTCTCCAAGTGATTTATCAAAGCACCAAAACATCGTTAACATTTCAGCGAAGAGCCTGGATTTTTATTTATCCGCTGGCAGGCGTAACGGGATTTTTACTAGGCTTGTCTCTAACGCATAATGTTGTTGAAGTAATGCAAAAAACAAGAAGCATTGTCGGGTTGATGCTTACCTTGGCTATTGTAACACCTATGGGATATTATGTTGCGCGTTGGCTGGAGAGATTAAGTTACGGACGGTATTTAAGTCAACTAGAGAGTTTGATATCGCAATTGAATCAGGCAGAACAGATAGAAACATCAAGTCAATTTTAACGGATGCAATTCATTTTGTTGAGTCTTATTATTTACCCGTTTTAAATCGCGTTAAAATTATTGATTGTTTATTTTTGTCTATGCAAAAGCTCAAGCTGCAAGAACTGGGAAGAATATCCGTTGATGAATTTAAAGAAGCTGGTAAAATACCGGTGTGCATTTTGCTCGACAATGTTCGCAGTCTGCACAACGTTGGTTCTGCGTTTCGCACAGCCGATGCTTTTCGAATAGAGAAAATTTACCTTACGGGAATTACAGGGCAGCCGCCCCATCGTGAAATTCAGAAGACTGCTCTGGGCGCAACGGAATCGGTAGAGTGGCAATATGCAGAGCACACAAAAGATGCGTTGCGTGCATTGAAAATAAAAGGCTATACCATTGTGGTGGTAGAACAAACTACGAAGAGTAAACCGCTTCATGAATTTGTTCCGAAAGAAAACGAAAAGTATTGTTTGGTTTTTGGAAATGAAGTAGATGGCGTAAGCGAGGAAGCCCTTGCAGAAGCGGATGGCGCAATTGAAATTCCTCAACTTGGCACAAAGCATTCGTTGAATGTATCCGTGTGTGTAGGGATTGTTGTGTGGGAAATTTTTAAGAAGATGCGGTTTTAGAATGACCTAAATTAGCAACAAATGAATTGCTCACTCCTAATTTTTAATTAATTCACGTAGAAAGACGTGCCTTTTTTGTAAAAGAATTTTTTTCTATTTACCATATTTATTAGTGTATCAATGCTAAAGTGCCTATTGTCCATTTCTTGGATATCTTCAATATAAAATTCATTGTCAACGTAGAATTCAGTACTAAAATCCTCCTTAGTTGAAAACGTAAGAAAGTTTCGGAAAATAACGGGACTATTCTCATAAGTGAAATGTTTTGCTATTACCGTAGTCTTCTTTTTTGGATTATCGTGTCGAGCTTCTTCTCTCTTTTCGTACACACTTCCCCAGTCGTCAAAGTCCTCGCTCGTTATGTAGTACTTAGATGAGTGAAGAAAGGATTTTGGTGGAAGAAAATCTACCCGTTCTGATTTAGTGGTAGTAGTTGACGATTTTGAATTCCCGTAACTGGATGAGAAAGGCATAAAGGCGCCAGTGTACAGATATAAGCGTGATTTTGATCGAGACGTAGTGTTTGATTGCACTTCATCAGCCCAATAGTCGAATTTGTTTGAATTGTTAATATAATTCGATTTTTTCCAGTCAATATATATGGGCTTGTTTAATTTATTGTATATGCTAAAAGCCATTACACCTCCAGCTTCCCAAAACGAATATTCTATTCCAACAGAATCATTTTCCCAAAGATATGTGTCTCCAGTATTTTGAAGTCCTCTTCAGTTTGTATTAAAAAGTTGGACTGAACTTACTGAACATCCTGTTAGGAATAACAATGAAATCAGAACGGCAGGTATAAATTTCATTCTTTGGTTTTTTAAATTCTCAATTTGTTATAATCTCAATTCTGCAACACTCTCAACACCACTCTTCTATTAAGTCGGTGTGCTTCTGGTGTATTGTCGCGCGATAGTGGTGAGCCACCACCAAAGGCTTTTGTCTTTACCCGATTTTTTTGAACGCCTTGTGTTATAAGGTAACTGCGAACAGCATCAACACGATCTTGCGAAAGCTTCATGTTCTTTTTTGGATCGCCACCATAATCGGTATGCCCTTCTAATTGTACTACCATGTTTGGATTGTCTCTCATCATGTTCACAACGGTGTTCAGTTCTGGAAACGACTCGGTATTTATTTTTGATCGATTGACTTCAAAAATCAAATTATCAAGACGCATTTCATTTCCTGCTTCGGGTTTTTTAATTCCTGCGCCAGCAGTGAGCTCAATGTCTTTCACTACGCGTTTATTTTCATTGGCATCAGCCGGATCGATCATGTATTTTGCCGAACTGTATCCAGGCGCTTCAACGATAATAGAATACTTTTCATTATCAAAAAGCGGAAAAGAGTAGGTGCTGTTGCTTAACGAACCCACACGATTTCCATAAGGCAAACTTTGATAGGTAATGCGCGCGCTTACTAATTCTTTCGTTGCCGCGTTTATTACCTTTCCTTCAGCATAGATTAAACTGTCGGCTGGTTGTGCAACAGCAACCGAGGCAATAAAAATAAAAACGAAGAATAGTTTAAAAGAAAAACTGGCCATGGTGTTTGTGTATTAGAGTTTCAAAATTTTGAATTCTACTCTGCGATTCTTTTTCCTACCTTCTTTGCTTTCGTTGGCTTCGAGCGGTTTCGTTTCACCAAAATATACAATGGTCATTCTATCGGCAGCAATACCTTTGCCTACAAAATATTTCATTACCGATTTTGCTCTGCGTTCAGAAAGAATCAAATTATATTCTTCCGCACCTGTTGCATCTGTATGTCCGGCAATTTCAATTTGCATGGTTGCCTTTTCGTTCATCAGTTTTACAACTCGGTTTAGTTCAGGATATGATTCTGGTTTTAAAACATCTTTATCAAAATCAAAGAATACATTGTTCAATACAATGGTAACGTTCTCTTGCACATTGGCCACTTCTATTGGCAGAAGATCGAAGTTTTCATTTTCAATTACCTGATCTGCTGTCACGTTTCGCAAATCAAGATTTTGACTTTCAGAAACTTTTCCATTTGCTTCTGCGCGAATGCCATATTGATATCCTCCCGGAAGGCGAATTTCATATTCACCCGTTTCTGGATTCGATTGAGATATTCCCATTTCTTTTCCATCGGGCAAACGTTCATAAATAATTTTTGCGCCCATTGGCTTCCCCGTTGTTTTATCAATTACTTTTCCGCGCACTGTAACCCATGGATCAGGATTGCGAACGATAGGTAATTTTACTCGAAAGATGTCGGTGTTGGTTTCGCTTATGCCTTTAGAATAATACGCATATTCGCTTGATGCCGGAATGTTGAAAAACAAATCCTCTAAGGGTGAATTAATTTCCGGACCAAGATTTTCTGGCTCTGTCCAGTTTGTCCACGTGTCGTCTAGTCTTCTGGTTACATATATATCGCTTCCACCATAGCCGCTAAAACCTTTTGATGAATAATATAATGTCTTATCGTCTGATGCGAGGAAAGGTGCAGAGTCTTCTCCGGCTGAGTTAACAACATCGCCAAGATTTACAGGTTCTGTCCACGTGCTATCATTTTTTAGAAAGCTCACATACAAATCGCGATCGCCTTCAGAGTCTTCGCGCTCGACCGACATCAGCAAGGTTTGGCGATTGTTGGTTAGAAAATAATTTGCTCGTTCGTTAAAATTATAATCGTTGATAATATTGAGCGCCTTAGGCCGGCTCCACTCGCCACCAATATTTGAACTAATGGAAACGCCAGCACTCATTTTAACGATTGTGCCCGACTTATTTTTGTAATCGTATTTATTTCCCACAACCATAATAGCCGATTTTCCATCGGGCGTTACTGCTTGAATGGTGTTCACCCAATTTGGTCCTGAATTATTAAATTTTGTACCCATGTTTTTGGCCAACTGCCAATGCCCTGTTGAGTCAAGTTCAGAATACCAGATGTCTTCTTTATCGGCTACTCCACCAATGTTTTCAGGATGATTCTGTCTGCTGAAATACAATACCTTTCCATCGGGAGATAACAGCGGATTTAATTCACTGTAGTCACTATTCACATTGCTATCCAACGCTTCAATTAAAATTCCGGAAGCCAGAAGTTGCAATTTTGGAATATCGGCAATGATGGGAAAATTTGAATCTGAAATGGCAACGGCATCAATGCCATAATAATCAGGCACTGCGGCACCATCGAACTCTATTTTAATCGCAGATACCTTATAAGGTGTTAACTCCATAAAAAGACCCAACATTCTTCCTTTTAAAGGAACAGCCATTGGGCTTAAGGTATTCACCACATACTCGCGCCCAGCTTCATCATAGGCTAACACACGATAGATGGCACTTGGATTATGCGATTCAGCAATCGCAATTTGACGGATGGCAATTGGATTAGCGAAGCCAAGTTTTAACCATTCTTTGCGCTTAGGCTTATCAGGCGCCCAAGCATTTGGACTTTGCCCGCCAGCAGGCAAAACATTTGGCTTGCCTAACGCTTGCTGTGCTGAATATTGAACAGGGGTAAGTTCAGATGAGAATCCAATTACTTTCGAAGCCCATTGAACGACCTGGGCATTTGAAGCAATAGTGAAACAAACCAAAAATAGGGTGGAGAGTAAAAATTGCTTCATGCACAGCTTCGATTTAGAATTAGAGTTTAAACTTAGCTAAAAAAATTAAAATTGATTGTGAACACGGCATCAAAACCTATAAATACTGGATGAACAATATATTCGCTTGCGCGGCATACAACTATTCTAAAGAGTGCTTATTAAAAAGTAAAAACCCAACGTGCACCAAAAAGCCAAATTGATTTTCAGCATCATCATAATAATTCGCACTTAACGCTACCGGGCCAATAATGGAATGATACACTAAGGTTGTAGCCCCAGCAAAATACACTTTTGAAAAATTTCGGGTAATGTTGGCCTCTTGATTTGTCTCCTGTATGTAATCAATCGGCATAAATAAATACGCTTCCGCGCGAATATCGAGTTTGGGTATTATGGTAAATACGTTGCGCATTCCACCCGCTATGTAATTAAACGATCTGAAGTTTTGCAAGAGCAAAGTAGGACTGTCTTGCATGGGCGAAAAGGCAGGAGCATTAATAATGGTTCCGAAATAATTTTGAAACACAGGTTGGTTTGAAAAAACGGCCTCTACATAATACCCTGGCTTATAGGTAGCCGTTCCAAAATAATGTTCAGCCGTAATGCGTGCCCGAAACCATTGATAGGTTGATTTCGAAGGTGCGTTTTGTACCGATGTTGTGCCGGGCTCATAATCTGTTTTCGTGTGAAAATAATTTGCAGAAAGCGTAAAGGCTTTGCCTGAAGATGCATATTGCTTTCTGTTCAATGTGTTCGAAAAAACGGTAAAGCCAGTCTTAAAACCATTCAATCTTAACTCATCGAGAAGATCGGTGCTGATAAATAAATTGCCATTAATGTATCGATCTATATTGCTGAAGGACTCAAATTGAAAAACACTTTTAAAAAAATTGCCAGCAGGCAACCCCACGCGAAGTGAATACTTTCTGTTAATTCTTTTTAATACCGTGGGTAATGTGGGCGATGAAACCGAATTAAGTACATCATCATTTTGCAAGTAATTTTTTCCGTCATACGATACATAGGGTTCAATATAAAATTGAAAAGGAAAATCAACTCTCATTTTTGCCTCTGCCATTTTGTAAAAATTGCCGGTCTGGGCACCAAGATAAAAATGCGTGAGCGTTCTGTTAAAGCGAAAAAAATTAAGACCCAAATAGAGATTGCTTACGGCACGTGTTGCCATAACGCCACCAAAATCTACCTGAAAATTTTGCTGTGGCCGTTTAGTAAGTTGAAGTGTAAACTTTTTGTTTTCACCATCAAACAAAATATTAGGATAGGTATTGCTAAAATATTCTTCTGATACTAATTTGTAATACCCTTCCTTAATCTGACTAAAAAAAAGTGTCTTCGGTTTTTTATTGTTAACCTTAAAGATGCGCCTTAAGTAGCCACGATTATTAGAAGTAAAATTTTTAAAGCGAAGGCCTTCAAATATAAAAGGAAAGCTTCTGCTATTAAAAGCACTTCTTTCTTGCGAAACTTCTTCTCGTGTTTGGCGTGGAATAATCTTTTGTTTTATCTCCGCCATCTGGCGCATGGTTTGAGCGTAACCACTATCAACCATTGCTTTTGCTCTGCTAAAATCATACACCCCGAGCCCTGTTAAATCGGGTTGAATATAAATTCCATTTGCAGGAATTCGTGTTGGGTCAGATTTATCCAACAACATTAAGATCAGCGAACGCGAAATTAATTTTTCATCTTGTCCATACGGATACTCATTATAAATTTTTGAAGACACATTCGAGCCAATGATAACATCGGGACTAAATTCATTTTGCAGAACATCTACCGGAAAATTATTATAAACTCCTCCGTCAAAAAGATATTTTCCGTCTACGCGAATTGGCCCATAGAAGAATGGTACACTTTGGGTTGCACGCAAAGCATCACTTAATTGTCCGTTGGAAAGAATGACTTCATGTTGTGTAAAAATATCAGCCGTTACCACTCGAAAAGGTATAAAGAGACTGTCGAAATTATTATTAGAGATGGCCGATGCCTGCGCCATTTTTTCTGCCAGCCCAAAGTTTAGAAAAACATCATTTGCGATAGTAGTATTAAATTGAAAATTAAAAGTAGAATCGAGTCCAAGATTAAGTTTAAGAAACTGCGGGGTGTCATCATTGCGATGATAGAATGAATTAAAACCGGGTTCTGGTATTCCATTTATCAATCGCTGAAACTCTTTCGAAAGGACAAGTTGTTCAATTTGTTCGGGGCTCATGCCGGCTGCGTAACATCCACCAACAATGCCTCCCATGGATGTGCCTACGATATAATCAATTGGAATGTCGTTTTCCTCAAGTGCTTTTAAAACACCAACGTGGGCAATACCTTTTGCGCCACCACCGCTAAACACCAAGCCAACCTTTTGGGCTTGAGCCGAAATTGAAATGAAAATAAAAAGGATGAGGAGGTAATGTTGCTTCATGCGTTACAGAAACTCAAACGAATCTTTAACAGAAAAAGGTAAAGAAAAGTGTGCGATCTTTTTAACAATAGAGGAAAGTTTTGCTTTATTAAGAATGAAGGTAAAAGGAAGTGGATTGATTTTCTATTTAAACTTAAGAATTTTATGCGATTGAATATTGTAAGGTGGCACACAATTATTTTATTGATAGTGACTTCAATAACAACATCCGGCCAAGGATTTTTAAAGGTAGGATTTGGAATGGGGTATGCTCAATTTACAGGCAATGGATATCTCATTGATACGATAACGATCAGACCCGATAATAGAAGAGATGAATCAAGGTTAATCTTCTCAGTTGCCTACAGGCATCTCATAACTAAAAAGATAGACATCGAAGTTGGGTTGACAATAAAAACAACTTTTTACACGTACTATGCAGGTCAGGAATTTCCACCTTTTGGTATTCTTGAAAAAGTTGGCTTTGTTCAATCCAGAGTTTTTAATGTTCCAATAAATATCGGGTATAACATTAAAAAGTGGTGTTATATGAAGGGTGGTTTATCTACATCGTTTGCCAAACTAAATTTGCAGCCAGATTATTATTTTAATGATATGCCAGGCGTAAATGAAATTTACAATCAGACCAAGCACATTTTTAAGCCTGTTTTCTTCAACTATGGTTTTGGGTTTGGCTTTCGATTTTGGAGGCTCGATCTGTCATATTACCATGCGCAATCCTTTACGGATATTAGCGATCCATTGTATTATCACGGAGAAACGTATTATGTTTTTACGGGAATGAAGACCAATCAAATCGAATTGGCATATCTAATAAACTTGAACAGAAAGAAGTCGAAATAAAAAAATTACAAAGCCGCGATAACGGGCAGCGCAGGTGGCGGGAATGAAATGGCATCAAGTCTTTGCATCAATTTACCCTTCACCAATTCAAACGATTCCATATGATCTTTCTTTACAGGTTCGGATGGTGGAAGATCAACCTTTAAGGCATCTACCTGAACACCGTTGCGCCAAAAGCGATAACATAAATGAGGGCCTGTTGCCAAACCGGTGCTCCCTACATATCCTATTGTTTGGCCTTGTCTAACGCGCGTGCCGGCACGAACGCCATCGGCTATGCGCGACATGTGAAGGTATTGCGTAGTGTATGTTGCGTTGTGATGAATCTTCACATAATTGCCATTGTTGGATTTGTATTGTGCTTCTTCTACCATGCCGTCTCCTACTGCGCGAATGGGCGTGCCCGGAGCTGCGGCAAAGTCAGTACCTAAATGAGCCTTCCATCTTTTTTGTACCGGATGAAAACGATTTAGATTATAACGTGAGCTGATGCGTGTAAACTCAATTGGATATTTTAACAATGCCTTGCGCATGCTTTTTCCGTTCTCATCGAAGTAGTCAATACCATCACCCTGATCAAATGGAAACGCATAGTATGGCGTGGAGGCGTGTTCAAAATAAATTCCATTGATTTGTCTTATACCAACCGATTGACCTTCTACCTGCGCTTCTTCATACATGAGTTTGAAGCGATCACCTTTTTGCAGACGTTGAAAGTCTACTTGCCATCCAAAAATATCAACAAACTTATTGGTGAGTTCATTTGATATGCCCAGTGCTTCAATGGTTTGTGAAAGATTCGATTGAATTTCGCCAACAATATTTTTTTCTACAATAACGATTTCCCGTTTGCAAACTTCTACACGAAGCGAATCATCAAATCGAAAAATGATGTAGTCGATCAGGTTCGGTTCATATACTAAAACCTTCGCTGTTTTTAACGAGTCTTGATTACAGATGAGTGTGTATTTTTTATTCGGTGCTATTTTTCGAACATCAAATACATTGCGTGAAATTAAGGAGACTTGATGAATGAGGTTGGCCGGAACGTGATAGGTTTCTAAAATATCTCCGAGTACTTCATTGCGTTTTATCTTATCTTCAATCACCGTTAAATCATCGACCACCATGCCGTATAAAACTTGAGGCTCTTTTGGTATTTCAATCGGGTTTTGCAGCGAGTCGATAACAGCTTCTTGATACTCCATCGAAACCATATAAAATCGGTTGACAAGGAATAAACTAATGCAGATGGTGAAGATGATACTGAGTGAAACAATCCAGCGTTTTTGCATGATACTTTGTTCTTTAACCCGAGGGCATGTTCAAAAAATAAGGTGGCAAAGATAACAAGATTAAAAAATCAGGCATTGCCTGTAAAGCCACATTAACTCAAATATATTACATCCATCGGAAATGACAAAGAAATGAAGGCGATTAGCGAGAGGCTAAGTTGATTGGAAGATGTACGAATTACAATTTACGAAGTACGATTGGCTCGGATCGCTGAGCGAGTGTGCTATTAAAAATGATTGTGAATCCCAATACTTAAACCTCAAAGCTTGCAGCCTGAAGCCTGAAGCGAAGTTATCTATATAAGCTGGTATACTTCGCTTTCCCTTC
Source organism: Cytophagales bacterium (assembly GCA_038241205.1). GTDB lineage: Bacteria > Bacteroidota > Bacteroidia > Cytophagales > Cyclobacteriaceae > Chryseolinea. The sequence goes on along the minus strand of JBBRFY010000048.1, from coordinate 7,368 downwards.
ATCTAAAAACTTAGCAAACGCCTTTGCATCTTTTTCATATCCGAAAGGAGAAACGAGCACGCGCTCATCTTCGCCTACTAATACATAATACGGCTGAGCATTATTGTTGAGATTTGCAATTTGTAAATCAGCATTTTGTTTGCCAATTGTTTTCTTCACTTTGCTATCGTATTTCGAGGTAAACCAATTTGATTTAGGAAGTTCAGTTTTGTCATCTACATATAGCGCAACAACAACAAAATCGTTTTGTAATCTTTTCAACACTTCCGGGTCAGACCAAACCACCGCTTCCATCTCTCTGCAATTTGTACAGCCATGCCCAGTGAAATCAATAAACAACGGCTTGCCTTGTTGTCGCGCGCAGGCAAGAGCCTGGTCGTAATCAAAATACCCATTTAAATTATGAGGCAAATGAAGAAACTCGGCATACTTCGGTTCGTCACAAATAGAGATTTTGTTTTTTGAACTTGATAAAGGCGCTAAATTAAAATCGTGTGTGTGAAGCGGAGGAAGGTAGCCGGCCAAGGCTTTAAGAGGCGCGCCCCACATGCCCGGAATAAGGTAAACAACAAAAATAAAAGCAAGCGTAGCAAGTGTTAATCGGGGAATGCTCACAATTTTATTCTCAGCGTCTTTACCCGTATCACCCGACAGCCGAAAGCCTTTCATAAGATACATACCGATTAGGGTACTGATCACAATCCAAATCGCAATGTTGATTTCGCGATCTAAAATTCCCCAATGGAAAGCTTGATCGGCAATGCTTAAAAATTTAAAGGCAAGTCCAATCTCAATAAAGCCTAATACTACCTTAACTGCATTAAGCCATCCGCCTGATTTTGGCAATGAACTTAGCCAGCCCGGAAAAAATGCGAACAATGTAAACGGAATGGCGAAGGCTAGCGAGAATGCAAACATGCCCACTACGGGTTTAATAAATTCGCCACCAGCAGAGGAAACTAAAATACTTCCTACCAGCGGGCCGGTGCATGAAAACGAAACCAACACCAAGGTGAACGCCATAAAGAACACACCAATCAATCCTCCCTTTTCTGCTTGTTGATCTATTTTATTAATGAATGTTCCGGGTAAGGTAATTTCAAATAGACCCAAAAAAGATAAACCAAAAACAATAAAGACCGCGAAGAAAATAAGATTGGGTAGCCACTCTGTTGAAAGATGGTTCGCAGTTTCAGGCCCCATCATTGGCGCCAGTGCAACACCAATTAACGTGTAGATAATAATGATTGAAAGGCCATATACTAAGGCGAGCGATTTTCTGCGTCCTGTAAAAAAACTGACGGTCATCGGCATCATCGGAAAAACGCAAGGGGTTAACAATGCAGCAAGGCCAGCAATAAATGAAAGGATGAAGAAGCCCCAGAGTGAATTTTGTTTTGGATCTTCTTTTATAATAGTAGGGTCTAAAATCGGGCCTTTGTTCTCAGCGTATTCTTTTACGGATAACGATTGTTTTTTCGCTGATAACGTATCAATTGGAATGGATTGAACGATGGAAGTTTGCTCTATTTTCTGTTCACTCGTATTGCTTTCTTTTTTTTTATTTTCGCCAGCACCAACTTTTAATGAATTGAAAACAAAATCGCCATCAATTAAAACACATTTACCGTCAACATCAGAACAAGCCTGGCCATCATACGTGCCGCGTATAGTAAGATCAGCAGAAAGTATTTTTATTTTTTGACGGAACTCGCCTTTGTTTTTAAAAATAAGCACATCGCAATCAAAAATTTTATCGTGTTTCGGTTCTACATCAATTGCTTTTACATCGCCAATGAGGGCATAGCTTTTATCTTTTAAAAAAGAGATTGTTAAAGGTATTGGACCGCAGTCATCACTAAAACCAACGGAATACAGATACCAGCTCTTATCTATTGTTGCCATAATCGACAGCTCTACTTCATCACCAACCTTTAGTTCTTGCGTTGGATTTTTAGCAGCCAGTTTTGCCGGTTGAATAATTTGAGCCGTAGCGGCTGACAAAAAGAAAAATAAAAAATAGGTAAAGGTAATTTGCTTGAACATGGTGTTGAATTTCATCGCTAAAGTAACGAACTCAAATTGAAAATGGTTGGCGCGATATGCAGAAAGGTAATGCCTGAGACAAAGTTAATGAATTGTTGATGGTTGATCGTTCTTAGTATGATCGTTAATTGCAAGCCACGAACAACCATCAACCAACTTCAGCGTCATCTAACTGATTTTGTTTTTCATACAACTCTTTGTAGAGCCCGTTATATTCAATTAATTCTTCGTGGCTTCCTTGTTCTTTTACAAAACCTTCTTGCAGCACAATTATTTTATTGGCAAGCTTGGCAGAAGAAACCCGGTGCGAAATAATAATGGTGGTGCGTCCTTCCATTAGGCGCTTCATGCTATTGAGGATATTATTTTCCGTTTTTGTATCGACCGCAGAAAGTACATCATCGAGCATTAAAATTTTAGGTTCACGCACAATGGCACGGGCTATGGAAACCCGCTGCTTCTGTCCGCCCGAAAGTGTAATCCCTCTTTCGCCTAAGCGTGTTTCAAAGCGTAACGGGAAGTTATTAATATTTTCATACACATCTGCGTCTTTGGCTGCCTGGTAAATTTTTTCTTCGCTAATTTGTTTTATGCCAAACGCGATGTTGTTATAAATGGTATCGCTAAAAAGAAAAACATCTTGCGGCACATAACCAATCTGACTGCGTAGTGACGTTAAGTTGTAATGCGTGATCGGAACATTGTCAATTAAAATTTCTCCCTCGCGGGCATCATACAATCGTGATACGAGATTAGCAATTGTACTTTTGCCCGAACCCGTTGTGCCAATGATGGCCAATGATTCGCCCTTGTCAATAGTGAATGAAATATTTTTTAGTGCTTTAATACCGGTATCCGGATAGATGAAGCTTACGTTTTTGAATTCAATCTTACCATCAATTTCATGCATCAGATTTTTTTCTGAAACGATATTGGTTTGAGTGCGCAAAAATTCGTTGATGCGTTTCTGAGATGCTTCTGCACGCTGCACCAAACTGCTAGTCCAGCCTAATGAAGCAACGGGCCAGGTGAGCATATTTACATAAATAATAAACTCAGCAATGTTGCCAAAGGTAAGTTTTGTATTGCCATTTATTATTTCTGCACTGCCGGCATAAATTGTTAAGATTGTGCTTAGCCCGATAAGCGCCATAATTACAGGGAAAAACAAGGCCTGTATTTTGGTGAGCTTAAGCGATTGCTTTCTGTAACGCTCCGTTTCTTCATTAAACTTCAAGGAAGATTCTACTTCACGGTTAAACGATTTTATTACCCGTATTCCACTAAACGCTTCCTGAACAAACGTGGAAAGTTTCGATTGGCTTTTTTGAATTTCTTCCGATCGCTTTTCCATTCTACTGTTCACAAAAAAAATGCTGATCGATAAAATGGGAAGCGGACTAATAGCATACCATGTTAAGGTAGGACTGATGCTAAACATGATGGGGATAAGCGTAAAGAAAAGTGTGAAGAGTGTTAACCCGTACATAATACTGGGGCCGAGATACATCCTCACGCGACTCACATCTTCTGATATGCGGTTCATTAAATCGCCTGTATTGTTTCTTCTGTAAAAACTAAGCGGCAACGTTTGGTAGTGTGCGAAAACTTCATTCTTCAAATCGAATTCAACATGGCGTGACATCACAATGAGTGTTTGCCGAACGAAATACAAAAAGACACCGCGCAATAGCGCCATGAGTAAAATCAATCCTGCATAAATTAAAATACCATAGGCAAATACTTCGAAGAAATTTTGTTGAAGGGTCGTTCCTGAAAACGATTGATAAATACGAATGTTATCGACCACCAAATCGATGGAATGTCTTACCAATTGAGCTGGTATAATTTGAAAGAAGTTGGAGATGATGACAAAGAAGGTACCTAAAATTAAATGCCATTTGTACTTCAGCAGGTATTTATTAAGGTATTTAAGTTCTTTCATTAGGGAAAATTAACTGACAGAGGGTAAAACGAAATTTTATTCTATTCGTTCGATGTTGCTTGCAAGTTTTTTGCGGCCTCAAATTACAGCAAACAAATTGAATAGAAAGCCAATTTAATTTGAAACCTCAAATCAAGTATGGCGAAGTGTTGTTACGTTATTTTTTGGCCGCACGCTACAAGCTTAAAGCCTGAAACCTGAAACCCTGATTTAGAAGATTAATAAAAGAAGTTCTTAAAAATTATATGGAATACGCATTAGCTAAACCAAAACGGATATTTTACTTTTGTGCCCAAGTTAATTTACGACTAGTAGTTCTTTATCATGCTCAACCGAAGAAGCCTTAGAGTGAAAGTAATGCAAAGCCTTTTTGCATTACAACAGTGCAAAGATGCCAATTACGAATTGTGTCTCGAAAAAATCAACGATACCTTTCTTCCCGATTTAAACTCCATGGAGGTGCAGGACAAAGCCAAGTTAGCGCTGGAAAAAAAGCAAGCGTCTAAATTGTTTGAGAATGCGTTTTTAAATGGCGAAACGGCTGTTGATCATGAAGATATTAAAATAAAAAAAGTGGTGAATGAATGTTTCATTCAATACGCGAATCAATCAAACAAAGACACATCTTTTTTCGCTAAAAATCTGGTAAGCGAAGTAGAAAAAATATACGATCAATACATTTCTGTTTTAAGTCTTATCCCTGCGTTTGTTGAAGTGGCAGAAGGAGATAAAAAGATAAATCACAAAAACTTCTTTGCCAACGCCTGGGTGCAGGGCATCCGCGAAAGCGAATTGCTGAAGAAAGATGCGCTTAAACTTGGCCGTCATTGGCAGGATAAAACAGATCGTGTTAAGGTATGGTTTCGTGATGTGGTGCGCCCTGATGCTGACTACCTTATCTATATCGGAAAAGAGAATCCATCATTAGAGGAACAGAAGAAATTCATTAACCATCTTTTCAAAAAATTAATTTTAGGGAAAACAGTCATCAATGATTTCTTTGAGGAGGAAGTATTGCGCTGGGCAGAAGATAAAGACATTGTAAAAGGCATGGTAGAAAAAACCATTAAGTCGTTTGATCCTGAAGGGAAGCAGGTTCTTACGCTGCACATGTTATCGATGAATTGGGATGACGACAAAGATTTTATTGAGCGGTTGTTTAAAACCGGATCTCAACTGGATATAAAATATAAAGAGTTGATTGCCAACAACACACGAAATTGGGAAGTTGACAGATTACCTTTAACCGATCGAATAACATTGGAGATGGCCATTGCAGAGTTGTTGGAGTTTCCAAACATTCCCGTTAAGGTATCGATAAACGAATACATTGAATTGGCCAAAAACTACAGCACGCCAAAGAGCCGTCAATTTATAAATGGTATTTTAGATGTGATTGCGAAAGAACTGAAAGAGAGCGGCTTAATGAAAAAGAGCGGACGAGGGTTGATTGATAATAAATAAGGGTGACCGTTAATGGTTAATTGTTAAACGTTAATCGTAACGCTGATCAACTTTGATATTCAGTCATCCCTTTCCTTCGGACAGGGAACGAGGGTGAGGTTTATTTGTTAAAAAGTGTTAAAATTTTGAATTTGCACCCCAACACACTTTAATTTGAAAGTCTATGAGCAAAAAGGGCAGTAATGCATTGATGGTATTTTTGGTAGGAGCAGCGGCAGGAGCAGTTTTGGGAATTTTATATGCGCCTGATAAAGGCACCAATATCCGCGAGAAGCTGTCATTTCAGCTTGATAAGTATCGTGATATGCTACAAAAGTTGATTAACGATTTTGTTGCTGGCAAAGAAACTCCGCTTACCAGCGAAGCAAAATCGCAAGGACAGAAAGTGGTTGATGAAGCAAAAGGCAAAGCAGAAAAATTATTGTACGATGTTGATGAGTTGTTGGAACAGATTCGGGGCAAGAAGGGTTAAGCAACCATTAAATTAGAAAGAACGGGAAGGTAATTTAGAGAACGAGACCAAATTAATAAGAGCACTATGAAGACAATGATGAGATTTTTTTTGATGGCCACTGTGGTGGCGTTGGTAACAATAGGCTGCGGCAATAAGGAATCTGAAAAGAAGATTGCACAGCTAGAAAGCCGCTTATTAGAATTGGAAGGCAAAAAGGGTGCACCGAGCATTGAAAATTCGCCAGCAGTTACACCTGCAACACCTGCACCAGAAGAAAAACCAGAAGGACCATTACCGGTTGTTCAGTTCGAAATGATTGACCACGATTTTGGAACAATCAAAGAAGGTGATGTTGTGGAATATACCTACAAGTTTAAAAATACCGGAGAGGCTCCGTTAATTATTCAAGGCGCGCAAGGTTCATGCGGATGTACGGTGCCAGAATGGTCGAAGGAACCAATAGCGGCTGGCGGAACGGGCTATGTAAAAGCAAAGTTTGATAGCAATGGAAAACCAAACACCCAGAACAAAACCGTAACGGTTACGGCAAACACGTGGCCGAAGCAAACTGTTTTGCGCTTTAAGGCAATGGTGTTACCAAAAGCAACTGCACCCGACAATGGGCCGGTGAAGCAATAGAATTCTTTAACAAAATCCTAATACAACATCCCAATCGGCCTTACGGTAGATTGGGATGTTTATTTTAATAACTTTGTCTTCCTAAAAATTTATAAATAATTATGTATTCAATCTTAGCGCAAGCACAAGCATCCAATCCAATTTATCAGTTTGTTATTTTCGGTGGTATTATTGTCGTGTTTTATTTCTTTATGATTCGCCCACAACAGAAAAAAGCAAAAGATCAAAAGAAATTTATTGAAGATATTAAGAAGGGCGATTACATTATTACCATTGGTGGTGCCCATGGTTATGTTTCCGAAATGGAAGGCGATACTTTTATATTGGAAGTAGAAAAGGGTGGTCGCATTCGTTTCAATAAATCGGCTATCTCTTTAGAGGCAACAAAAGCAATCGTTAAAAAATAGTTTTTACGCTTTTACATTCCACGGTGTGAGTTCCATTCCGTGGTCTGTGTCTTCACAGCCCACAACAAAGTAGGTGCGCGTGTCGAACAACTAGAACTACGCGACCGATCAGAAGCACTAAAATAAAAATAACTTGTAGGCTTCGTTTACATTGAGTTTGTGAATTGATTCGTATAGTTTAATTTACAAGAATGCGGTTCTTCAATTCAATTTTTAATTTACTTCGTATCAATAAAAAAAACTGGAAGGCAGTGGTGCTGTGTGTATTCGCGGCCATGGTCTTCTGGTTTTTTAATGCGCTTAATAAAAATTACACTACTAACATTAGCTTTCCGTTTGCGTTTGATTACAATCAGAATTCCTACATACCTATTCGCCCGCTTCCTTCTGAAGTACGAATTAATGTAACGGGA
>JBBRFY010000047.1:0-21838 GCA_038241205.1 Cytophagales bacterium | reverse complement strand
TAGGGGACTGATGTGTTTTGTGTAGAATCTACATTGGGTAGTGTAAAGTATATCAGAACAAGAATTATTGTAGACAGCGCATTTAAACCAAATTTCTTTTTAAAGCCAAAACCACTGTTATCTGCAAAAGTAGTTGCACAGAAATAAAGAGGTATACCCAGCCCAGCGCAAAGCATGATGTTTAAAAAGGGAAAAAAATTTACAACACCTTTTCCTACCTCTATTAAATAGATGCCAATGCAGACACCAATGAGTGATGAGATGAGTACGAAAGGAAATCGAGTGAGAGATTCTTTTGCATGTTGACCAAGGTATGCAAGCGATGGAATTTTCATAGATAACTATTGGGGCTGAGGTTTCTCAAAGATATATTTTCTGTTTAATATTATTTGGGTTGTGCGTTGTGGGGGATAAAGACAAAAAGCCCTACTCAGTGTGAGTAAGGCTTTTGCGAATTTAACCTGTAAAATAAAATCTTAATTCTCTGTATCTGCTTCGTCAGCTTTTTCAATTTCTTCATCTATAATCTTTTCAATTACCTCACGCTGGCGCGCATCAATAGTCTTATCAGTTTTGGCTTGTTTTTTCATAAAGCGTAACATGGCATTCTTCTTTATTTCGTATGCAATGAAGACCGTGTATTCATTTGTCTTATCATTAAAAAATTTCTTCTCATCCATCTTTCGCAAATCAGAAATGTTTGTGTTCATGGTTTGGCGCACCAGGCTTTGAAATTTATCGGCAACATCTGCCCCTTTTTCATTTTCGTTTTGCCCAAGGTATTGATCGGCCACTTGTTTCATGGTGGTGTTTACCTGCCCCGCTAATTGTGCTTTGGCATCAAGATCTGCTTTGGATCGTGCGATGTTATCTTGTGAACTTGAGCCTTTACCTGTACCTCTCCAATATCGGTTGGTCGATTCGTATGCATTTCCCTGAAAAGGTTCTTTCACTTTCTTTCCTAAAACGCCAGAAGAACATGCGGCCAATGCTGCAAAAGAAAGGACGATAAGTATGCGGATGATTTTCATGTTGATGAGAAGATTGTGTGGTTCAAAATTAGTAAAAAATGTGCCACTATTTTTGGTTGGTTAAAGTTTGGAGCGCTTACTTTTTTGTAGGAGCAATTAGATTGGCGGCAAGCTTCAAGCTTCAGGCTTGCAGCGTGAAGCTTTCTGCTTGAATTAGAAAAGGAAACTGCTCATACCTTTGTTGGTTTTAGATTTTCATAATGACTTGCCAGCGAAACGCCCATTTCCATTGGATACTGTAATTCTGCATTTCTGCATTGGTGAGCATTTCTGTCAACTCATTTTTTTTAAAGGCCCGCAGAACTGATAATGGTGCATCGAATTTTACCATGGCTGATTTCGAAAACAAATTTGTCAATATCTTGATGGAATAATAAGCCAATGCATGCCGATGAATATCATTTATGACAATACCGATGCGAACTTGCTTTTTCAATTCTGAAAAAAAAAGACTCAATTGTTGTTGCGAGAAGTGATGAAAGAAAAGTGTACCGATAAGCACATCACATTTAATCGATTGGAATTTTGATGAAAAAATATCAATCGACTCAAATTTGATATGAGGTAAATCTTTCAAATTATTTTTTGCAAAGGCAATGATGTTTTGATTTGCATCAATGCCAACGAGTTTTACTTTTATTTTTTTTCTCTTTGCCCATGCATCAATGAGCCGAAGCATATCGCCACCGCCACATCCCACATCTATAATGGTGATTTCTTTTGATGGATCTGTATCTTTTAAAAGTTTTGCCAGACCGTTTATTGTTACCTGATTTCCACCAAGCCACGCGTTGATTACTTCAAGTTCACGCAAAGTTTGATCAACCACTTCGCCAGAGCACTGAAGATCGTCCATAATCTCAATACCTTCTGAGCGTTTTGAAAAATCAGGCATCGGCTGAGTGTATTTTTAAGACCATACTTTCTAACGTAAGCCCTGGGCCAAAGGCAAGACTTAAAATTCTTTCTCCATCATCAATCTTCGATAACGTTTTTAGAATCTCATTTAACACAAACAAAACTGTGGGCGATGACATGTTGCCGTATTGTTTCAACACTTCAAAAGCATGTTTATTTTGTTCCCTCGTTAAATTCAATTGGCGTTCAATTACCTCTACAATTTTTTTCCCTCCCGGGTGAATGGCAATGTATTTAATGTCTTGTATTTCTTTTGCTATTTTTTTCAGTAAAGAGTTTGTCAACTGTTTAATTCCAGATTGAATAATAGCGGGCACATATGCCGATAATTTCATTTCGAAACCAAGGTCGCCAACACTCCACGCCATATCGTGTTCGCCCTCTGGCGCAAGATCGTTGTGAAACTGTTCTAGTGATAATTTTACAGGTTGTTCACTATTGGCCTCGACTAAAACAGCTGCAGATCCATCGGCAAACAAAGCATTGGCTAACAAATTATTTTCGCTTGGCTCTTTTTGAAAATGCAAACTGCAAAGCTCAGTACAAACAATCAACACTTTCGAATTTGCATCTGACTTACAATACGCATCGGCCACCTTCAGTGCGTTGAAGGCAGCATAACAACCCATAAAGTTAATGCAGATTCGTTGCGTGGTGGTGGGTAATTGAAGTGATTTAATAATATCAATATCAAGCCCGGGAGCATACATACCTGTGCAACTTACTACAATAAGGTGCGTAACTTTTTGCAGATCAATTGAAGCGTTAAACTTCATATTTTCAATTGCTGCCAAGCTTAACGGCAAAGCATGATCGCGAAAAGCTTCTAATCTTTTTTGAGTTGATGGAAAGGGTTCGAAGTCTGGTGCATTGGAATAGAAATTGAAGTCATTTGATTTTCCGTAGTCGGATAAAACCGAATACCGATTGCCAATACCAGTCGCTCTAAAGATGGTGCGGAGCTTTCGTTCCTCGTCATGTTTTAGCTGCATGCTTCGAACCATAAAATCGGCCAAAGCCGCCTGACTAAATTGATGCGATGGATTGGCGGTGCCAATAGCCGAGATGAAACTCATGGTTTGGTTATCAAGTAATAGTTAATCGGTATAGTCTTGTTCTGATTCGATTAACGAATAACAATTAACGGATAACAAATACCTAATCCAAAAAAGACTACATTAGTTTCATAAAAAAAGTAAAACATGTTTTCCTCTTCTTCTTGGTTACATCTGCGCATTCCGTTTTCATATTTTCTGCTACCTGTTTTTTTGTTTTCCCTTTCGGTTACACCGAATATAACAGAGCATACTTTGCTATGGACTTTTCTGATCGTTCATTTCTTTCTTTACCCGGCCAGCAATGGCTACAATAGTTACTTTGATAAAGATGAAAAAAGCATTGGTGGATTAAAAAATCCACCACCTGTAAATCGTGGATTGTTCTACCTATCACTTGCTTTTGATGTCATTGCTATTGTATTGGGTTTTATAAAACTTAGTCTTACTTTTTCTGTTATGTTGCTGGTGTATGGATTAATATCGAAAGCCTACAGTCATCCAAGCATCCGGTTAAAAAAATTTCCAATTGCCGGATGGATAATTGTGAGTTTGTTTCAAGGTCTCTTTACGTTTATGATGTGCTATATAGGCGTTAGTGGTTTACCTATCGAATTGGCAGCACGGCCAACCGTTTTAATTCCTGGTTTACTCTCCACATTATTACTGCTAGGCACCTACCCAATGACGCAAATTTATCAACACGAAGAAGATGGAAAACGAGGGGATAAAACCTTTAGCCGCATGCTGGGCATTCGCGGAACGTTTTATTTTGTGGGAGGTATTTTTGTTTTTGTAAGTGCCGCCTTTGGGTATTATTTCTATTCTACGTTTTCGCTACACTACGCACTTGTGTTTTTGGCTGCGATGGCTCCAGTGGTAATGTTTTTTTTCTTTTGGTTTATCCAAGTACTTAAAGACGAAACAAAAGCAAACCACACCTATACGATGTGGCTCAACTTTATTTCGGCTACTTGTTTAAATGCTTTTTTTATTTATTTGTTTTTAGATTCATCACATATTTTAAATGTGTTTGGATAAACACCTAATTGGATTTTTTTTTAGATTAGGAAATTGACATCCCCACTTTTTCCAGTAACGCTTTTGTTGCGCGTATGCCATCTTCTTCACTGAGTTTACTTCCTTCGTACTCTATACCGATGTGGCCTGTATAACCAGCGGCTTTTACAATCGGTAACATCTTTGCGTAATCGGTTTCAATGCAATTACCTTGCCCATCAAAATCATAAACTTTTGCGCTTACTCCTTTTGCATGGGGCATCATTTCAGCAGTGCCTTTATAACGGTCATACATTTCTACACAGGGAGAATCCCACATATCATTTTTCTCTCGTCTCACACAGAAGTTTCCAAAGTCGGGCAAGATGCCACAGTTAGCCATACCTGTGCCACTGATAACGCCACTGAGCCATTGTCCATCGGAAGAATATCCCCCGTGGTTTTCAACGATTACATTTATGTCAAGTCCTTTTGCAAATTCAGATAGTGATCGAAGTCCATCTGTTGCTGCTTTTGCTACTTCTTCACGCGTGCCAATGCCAAAAGAATTTACGCGTATTGAATGGCATCCTAAAAACTTTGCAGCCTCTGCCCACTTGTAATGATTCTCAACGGCCTTTGCGCGCTTCTTTGCATCGAGATCTCCTAACTCGCCTTCACCATCGCACATAATGAGCACACTGGTAACATCAAGATCGTCACACCTTTTCTTCAATTCTGCTAAGTAGGTTTGGTCTTTTGCTTTGTCCATAAAAAACTGATTGACATATTCGACAGCCGATATGCCAAAATCATTTTTTGCCCTTGCGGGGAAATCAAGATGATCGAGTTTTTTATCGAATAGAGATGTATGCAAAGACCATTCGGCCAACGATATTTTGAAGAACAATTCTTTCGGCATAGCCGATGATGATGTTGCAGTAGAATCTACCTCAGTTCCCGAAGATGACTTGCCGCCACAAGCGGAAAGAAATGTTGTGCCTGCTGCGGCACTTAAACTCATAAGCCCTAGTGAGCGTAAAAAGTCTCTTCTACTGTTCTCGTTGTTCATAGTGTTTAGGTTGTTGAAAAGTTAAGATAGGTATTCAGGCTGACTTTCAAAACGACAATTATTTAGAAGCCATCTCCATGCGTGCTTCGCATAATGCTATTGGCAATTGGCTTTACATGAATGGCAAGATTTATAGCAAGGTTAGAAGCGAACGAACTTCCAAATAATTTCTGTATTTGTCGTCCTCGCCATAATCGCGCACCAAAATTTTTCTGCCACAGAGTGGAATATTTTCTTTCCATTTCTTCGCGCGAAAGCGAGTTGTTAATATGTTCCATCAATACTTCTGTGGCTAGTTTAGAAGCGTGAATTGCCATGGCCATTCCATTTCCGCAAAGCGGTGTAATCATTCCGGCTGCATCTCCAATCATCAATATATGGTTTTCGATGGGAGATTTTGTTTCGAATGATATTTCATTAATCGTTTCGGGTTTATCAAAAATAAACTCAGAATTAAAAAAAGCAGATTTAAGTAAAGGATTTTTGAAAAGAATATTCTCTTCCATTTCCCGAATATTTTTGAACTGGCGCAGGTTATCGCGATGCGTTAAATAGCACAATGTTGTTTTGCCATCTTCAATGTTGCTCATGCCACAATACCCACCATCAAAATTATGTAGAGCGATAAGGTCGTGTGGATGAGAAGTTTTAAGATGATATTTAATGCCTACATACGGAGATCGTTTCTGAATGAAGCTTCGGTTTAACTGACCATCTAATTTTGATCGCTTGCCAAAACTTCCTAATACGAACTCGGCTTCTAAATTTTGCGATTGTGTTTTAATGAGAAAGGTATTATGAGCGAATGTAACGTTTTCAACTTCCGTGTTCAGCAAAAACGTGACGCCAAGCATTTTTGCTTTTTCATAAAGAAAATTATCAAATGCATATCGGCTAATGCCAAACCCTCCAAGATCAAGATCCATCGTTGTACTTTTTCCGCTAACCGATGAAAGTAAAAATCGTGTAATAGATGGTGGTTCAAATTCTATTGGAAAGAGATCGAGCAATTTTAAATACGGTATCGTTTCGTTTGAAATGTACTCACCACATACTCTATGAAACGGATACGACTTCTTTTCAATAACGGTGGAATGAATCCCCGCCTTTGCCAATCGGATTGACGCAAGCAAACCCCCTAAACCACCACCTATTATAAAAATTCGCTTCATATCGGGTTTGACTCTCTTGATTCGAGAAAGGTAGACGATTGATTCGGTATAAAAACAGAATAATTTCGCTGGAACAAATCTTGCAAGGCAGTTTATTGCTTTTAATGTAAAGTCTAAAGCGCAATTTGCTATGTTGAAAACTACGACCAGTACAAAAATTGACATCAGCCCCATTCACATTCTTTTAATCGGAAATAATCCAATTGAATTAAATGGTGTGGTGGAAAAACTCAATCAAATTAGAACTCAAAGAATACGAACGGAAATTGCTTTTGATTTAAAGAGTATTTTACAAAGACTGATTGGTTTTCAACCTCATTTTATTCTTTTGGATGATAACATTGGCAGAACAGAAATGTTGTTGGCTATTCAAACTCTGGAGTCGAACGAAAAAACCAAGACCGTTCCGATCACTGTATTAAAATCGTCTAATGATAACGAAGCGTTGGGTGCTTCTGCTATTTCAGATTATGTGTTGAAGCAAAATCTTTCGGCCGGTGGCCTTTATGCGATGCTTCAAAATTCATTAACTGGCAAACAAACCCGAAGCACTTTGGTTAATGCTTCTCAAAAAAGAAAAGAACAACTTTCAAAATTGGTTGGGTAGTCTATAGACGTTAAGGTAATCGGCAATCTAAATCTGATCGGCCAACACTAACGTGGTCTTCAACTTTATTCCATTTCTGTTTATCTCAATTTTTACTTTTTTTCCAGGCTTATTATTAAGCAAGCCATTCACTAAACTAAGATTTAAATCTTTCAGCGTTATACCACCAACGTTCTCAATGATATCGCCTACTTCCAATCCTGCTTTTTTTGCTGCAGAATTATCGCGCACTTCCATGATTTCAAAAATGTTGAGGTGAACTCCCTTTGCTTTTATAGTAATTCCACTTAGGTTATGGTGGAATCCCTTTTTAAAGGCAGCATTCTTCTTAAAATATATTTTCTCTTCCGGAAAATCATAGACCATGTGAAATCGGCTCATCAGTTCTCCACCAATCGATCCGTTTCTAAATATTTTACCAACTTTTAAACTATCAAAATAACTATTGGGATCAGGAAAATTAGTGACCACACTTTGCACATTGTAATTGCCGAGCTGAAGATTTTCAATGCGTCCAATTTTTCCAAAAATCTCGCCACCCAATCCTCTTCCGATAAGCGAGCTAAGAGTTTTTTCTGGGACATGAATACGCTTATCAGAAAATGGGTCAAGCATTAACGCATGACTGGCACCTGTATCGACCAATAATTTAGCGCTCAGCGTAGTGCCGTCATCTAACGTTACCGTTGTTATAAGGTACGGTTTTGTGTCTTCAATTTTTATCGGAATAGACTGAAATCTTTTGTACTTACGCCTCTTCTCAGGAACGATTAGGGTTAGCAATTTTTTTTCGTAATCTACATCCACAATGAAGCGACTAAATAATTCGTAGCCGAGTATTCCATGCACATCGGTGCCAAGGTAATTTCTTAATTCCAGATAATCTTTTTCCAAAACCAACATGGCGTGGCCTCGGCTTTCTACACCCGGCATGGAAAGCGAAACGTTGTTCGTGATATACGCATCAATCAAATTTTGTCCTCCAGCACCGGCTATGGTGTACTTGCGCGAATACTGAAGATTGAGTATATCAGTAAATGCTTTTTGGGTTAATATAGTAGTGCGAACGCCCGTGTCCAAAATGAATTTAAGCGGAAGAGAATGATTCAGTACAACTGGCACTACGATAAGATTGCTATAAATTTCGATCGGTATCTGTACTTTCTTTTTTCCGTTGGCAAGCGAAAACCCTAATGGTTGCCCACAAAGATTAAGCGAGGAAAGAAAATAAAAAATAAGAATCAGAAAACCTCTATACATAAAACACCTTCGATGCTTGTGAATATAAGACAATTTTCAGACAGCGAGCAATCGACTCTATTGCAGGATTATTGAAGAAATAAGTTCTTCTGGCGAAGTTCTTACAGTAAGGAAGTCGAGATATGCCTGACGCAAAAGACCACTTTCTTCCATCACTTCCATTTGCTTTAACAACGGATCAAAAAATTGATTGGTATTTAAAATTCCAACGGGTTGATTGATTAAACCAAGTTGCTTCCAGGTTAAAATCTCGGCTAATTCATCCAACGTTCCTCAGCCACCCGGCATCGCGATAAAGGCGTCAGAAATGTCAGCCATACGTTTCTTTCGTTCATGCATACTCGATACTACTTCCAACCGCATGAGGTTTTTATGAGCAACTTCGCGCTTCATTAAAAAATCTGGAATTACACCGATAGCATTACCGCCATGCTCTAACGCGCTATCCGCCAAAATGCCCATTAGGCCAACGTTACCTCCTCCGTAAACAAGTGTAATATTTCTCTCCGCTAATGCAATTCCTAGAATTTTGGCAGCATCAGAAACACAGAATTTTGCCCGGTGGAAGAACCGCAGAAAACACAAATGTTCATTTGCTGTTAAAGCATTGACAGCTCAGAACTTATTATCATGCTTGTTTTTACTAACCATTTTATTTGGGATAACCCAAGGACTAACAATGGCAAGAATGAATAATGTGATAACGACCCAAAACGGCCACCAAGATAAATCCATATTCAGTTTATTTAAGAGGGGTAAAAATAGGCTCTATTCTATAATTTTTTCAGAAAGAATCGAAATTTGTTTTCAGGATAATTAACTTGGCGCAAGCCGATAATAAACAAACATACATGAAGAAGTTTCTCATTTTCACAGCAGTTGCTGTAGCCTCCATCTTTATTATTGGTGCCATTGCGTTCATTTTTATAAAAAAGAATACAAAACAGTTTAGTCCTGAAGACGGAGTTTCTTTTAACAATGGAGAGGTAAAGATTAAAGTACAATATAACCGTCCATATAAAAAGGGGCGTGAGATTTTTGGCGGGTTAGTGCCGTATGGAAAAGTGTGGCGAACCGGAGCCAATGAAGCTACGATTTTTGAGACCAATAGCGATTTACATATTGAAGGCAAGGTATTAAGAAAAGGTAAGTACACTTTGTGGACTATCCCTACGGAAGAAACGTGGACTGTTATTTTTAATAAAGAGGTTGGTCAATGGGGTGTAAACTTTGATGGTGAATCAAACCGAAATCCTGATAAAGATGCATTGCAAGTTGTGCTGCATTCCGTGAAGCAAGAACGTGAATTCGAGCAATTCACAATATCATTTGAAAAAACCGGAGAAGATGCCGAGATGGTTTTGATTTGGGATAAAACTTTGGTGGCAGTACCTATTGTGTTTTAGTTTTTTAAGTAGGGTGTTCCTGCTTTTTAAAATGAAGCAAAAAATTTAAAAACGAACGAAATATTAAGGTGATTTATGTTTTTGAGAAGACACACAAAACATTTTAAAAACTATTCAATTAAAAATTAGTATCACCTATAAACAGTAAATGGCCTAGTGACGGTATTTTCCTTAAACCATAAAAAAAGCCTCACGTTAATGAGGCTTTCCATTTTTTTATGAGTCAAATTATTTTGGTGTTGTGGCCGCTGGCTTTGGTGCAGCAGTTACTCCCATTTTCTTTAATACAAGATCAGAAATATCCATTTTATCATCACCATAAAGAATTACATCTAATCCACCAATTTGTTGATTGAGTATAAATGAATAACCATTTTCCTTTGCCACCGCTTCAATAGCCTTACCTACCTTATCATAAACAGGCGTCATCATCTGCGTGTTTTTATTGGTAATGGTGGTTTGCGCATCTTGCTGAAGTTTTTCGATGTTTTGTTGTTGTTGTGTTAATTCGCGCTCGGTGTTTTGGCGAACCGCATCAATCATGGTCTGACCGTTTTTCTGATAATCTGCCAACTCCGTTTGAAACTTTTTAATTTTAGAGTCAATCTGGCCTTTCAGTTGTGCTTCAATAGACTTTAATTCTGCCTCTATCTGTTTGGCTTCAGGCATTTGGTTAAAAATATAATCAACGTCAGCATATCCTACCTTCGTTGTTGTTGTTGTTTGGGCTTGTGAAGCGAATGTTATCAATCCGAACACAGCAAGTAATACACGTTTTCTCATCACTATTTATTTAAGTCTATTTAGTTTTTAATCTTATCATTTGGGTCGCCCAATCCTAGTTCATCTAAAACAAAGTCGGTATAATCAAAGCGAGGATCGGTGTAAATCATTACCAACTCTCCAGCTTTATCAAACACAATGGCTAGGTTCTGTTGCTTGGCTACCTTATCTACTGCATCCCAAACTTTATCTTGTATGGGTTTTATCAGTTCCTGCTTCTTCAAAAAAAACAATCCGCCAAATCCAAAAACTTTCTTTTGATATTCTTTCAACTCAACTTCCTTCTTTTGTATCGCTTCCGTTCGTTCTTTGCGCATGACTTCAGTCAACAAAACCTGCTCTGCCTGAAGCGCACTATACTGGCCTTCAATCTTTTTCGCCAGCCCTTGAATTTCCTTTTCCCAAGCTTCTGATAGCTGATTTATTTCACCCTGCGCCTTGGTATAGTCAGGCATTTTCTTCAGAATAAAATCAGTGTCAATGTACCCGAACCTCTGGGCTTTGACAAAATTCAGGCCGAAAATGAGAAAAAAAATTGTAATTAAACAAATGCGCATATTATCTGATCTGCTGACCAATTGTAAAATGGAACTCCGAACCGTTAATATTGCCTCTTCCATTTAATGGAACGGTATCAAACCCATATGCCCAGTTTAAACCAATTAAACCAAAAGCAGGCATGAAGATACGCGCACCAACGCCAGCGGAACGATAGACCTTAAACGGATTGAAGTTATCATAATTGTCCCAATTGTTTCCAGCTTCTGTAAAAATGAGCCCGTAAATTGTGGCGGCATTACCGGTTGACACCGGATATCGAAGTTCCAAACCAATCTTTTCATATACAATACCACCTAATTGCTGCTGGCCGCTACCGGTTTCAAATGTAGGTGGGGTAATAGAGTTATCTGCATATCCTCTTAAACCTATAATATCCTTACCAAGCACAAATGAATTAAATCCTCCCGCCAATCCGCTTCCCCCCATTACAAAACGTTGAAATGGCCCAGGGTTTATAGCGCTATTATAGGTACCAATAAAACCAAAATGGGCTTTTGCTTCCAGCACAAATTTCTTTTTACTGTCTAACGCCAAATAATATCTTGAGTCAAACATCCACTTATGGTATTCTTGCCATTTATTTTTATCCTCTGTTGATGCGGAAGTATAATCCAATCCATTAAACGATGAATACGGTGGAGTAAGCGTAACGCTTAGCGCTACGGTTGATCCTTGTGTTGGATACATTTGGTTATCAATGCTGTTGCGCGATAGTGTGGTGTTGAACGTTACTGCACGAGATTTACATGTAGTGCATCCGAGCTGAGAAGCATAGCTGGTTAGATTTTCCAGCGCATATATTTCATACGAAACGGAGTTGGTAAGCGTAAAATAATTATCAGGCCATTCTAATAATCTACCAAGACCCACTGTAAAATTATCGGCCGTTAGGCCAGAGTTTAAATCGTTGAAGTTTCTTGAGGTGCCACTTGCGTAACGGGAAAGCGAACGAACATAACTTATGCTGAGTGAGTGCGGCTTTCTTCCTCCAAACCAAGGTTCTGTAAAGGAGAAGCTATAACTCTGAAATGATCTTCCGTTTGCCTGCACACGTAGCGATAAGCGTTGGCCATCGCCAACGGGCAGGGGCTTCCACTTTGCGAAGTGCGGAATATTTCTAACTGAAAAGTTATTAAAGGTTAATCCCAGTGTTCCAACAAAGCCATAGAAACCTCCCCAGCCCCCCGAAAGCTCAACCTGATCGTTTGATTGTTCTTCTACCTGCCACTCAATATCAACCGTTCCTTTTGCAGGATTAGGTTGAAGATTTTGCCCTACCTTATCTGGTGCAAAATAACCAAGCTGACCAAGTTTTTGTTGCGTTCTAATAATGTCTGACCTTCTGAATTTTTGCCCTGGAATAGTGCTGAGCTCTCTGCGTATAACGTGATCGCTAGTGCGATCATTTCCTGTAATCGTTACCTGATCAATAGTGGCTTGCTCACCTTCAAAAATTCGCATTTCTACGTCAATCGAATCACCCGACACCGCTACTTCAATTGGATTGATACGGAAGAAAAGATAACCATCGTCCATATAAAGACCACTGATGTCAAGCCCCTTTGGGTTGAACTGCAATTTTTTTTGTATCTCATCATTGTTGTAAACATCACCTTTATTAATGGCGAGAACCGAATTCAATTGTTTATCAGAGTAAATAAAATTACCTGTCCAGATGATGTTACGGAAATAATATTTTGGTCCTTCGTTTATCTTAAAATCAATATTGATCATCTGATCATTGAACGCGTAAATGGAATCTGAAATAATGGTGGCATCGCGAAATCCTTTTGTATTGTAGAACGCAACCAACTTTTGTTTATCTGCTTCATAATCTGCCTTAATAAACTTAGAGCCTCCAAAAATATTGGGCTTAACGTTTTCGTGTAAAAACTCCATCACCTCTGGCCAACTTACGGCATAACTCGAATCAAAATATTGCTTGGGATTAAAATGAAACACATACTTTAGAATTGTTCGATGCAACACAAAGCGAGGACGCTCGTGTGTTTTTTTCATTTTCGATTTCAGTTTGGAATCCGCGATTTCAACATTTCCATCGAACGTGATTTGATTAATTTTAACTTTTGATTTTGGGTTAACGGCAATTTTTAATTTTATGCCGTCATTATTAACCGTATCGCGGTTTTGTGTAATCTTAACTTCTGTGTTCAGAAACCCTTTTTTCTCAAAATGTTTTTTAACGGCAAGTTCGGTGTTGCGTACTAACGCATCATTTACAATTTTCCCTCTAATCAGTTTCAGATCTTCTTTCAAACCAGATTCCTGCGATTTACTTATGCCTGTAAAAGAGAATCCCGTAAGGCGAGGTCTTTCAGAAAGAAGGATGGAAAGAAATACATTTTCATCTTCAATTTTGCTTACACTTATCGTTACATCTCCCACTAGTCCGTGCTTCCATAAGCTACGAATGGCATTTGAAATTGCATCTCCTGGAATTTTAATCTTGTCACCAACCTTTAACCCTGTTAAAGACACCATGGCGTTTTTATCAAGCACGTTTAACCCCGTAACTTCAATACCTCCAATATAATATTCAGCGGGCTTAGTGTAATTTAATGAATTGTCGCCTGCTGCCCCGCGACTCCTTCTAAATTGCGACCAGCTGTTGAATGCTACAAGCAGAAGGATAACTATGAATAAAACTCTTCTCATCAACTTACTGGGTTCATTTGTTCACTTGTTTTTCCAAATCTTCGTTCGCGCTGTTGGTAAGACCAAATCGCTTCGTATAAATGCTCTTTTCTGAAATCAGGCCAGAGTGTAGGTGTAATGAATAACTCGGTGTAAGCAATTTGCCAAAGCAAAAAGTTACTAATCCGTAGTTCGCCACTTGTCCTGATCAACAACGCTGGATCTGGGATGCCTGAAGTCTGCAAATAGTTTTCCAACAGACTTTCATTTATTGCTTCCGCTTCCACTTTACCGCTTTTCACATCCAGCGCAAGCTGCTTAACAGCCTGCGTTATTTCCCAACGACCGCTGTAACTCAAAGCCAGCGTTAGTACCAGCTTTTTATTGCTCTTCGTTTCGTTCATCGCCCACTGCAAATTATCTTGGCAGTTAGATGGTAAATGTGACGTGTCGCCAATGGTTATCAGTTTTACTTGATTGTCCATAAGCGTTTTTATTTCTCCTTTAATGGTACTTACTAAAAGTTCCATTAAACCATCGATTTCGGCTTTGGGCCTTCCCCAGTTCTCTGTTGAAAAGGCATACAATGTAAGGTATTCAACGCCTAACTCTGCGCAACCCTCAGTAACATCTTTTACTGCCTGTATGGCATTTCGATGTCCAAAAATTCGCAATGCTCCCTTTTTCTTAGCCCATCGGCCATTACCGTCCATAATAACGGCAATGTGTCTGGGTAGATTATGAGGGTCAATATGTTCCTTTAAAGAGGCCACAGGGGTGCAAAACTAGCAAAAAGTGCGGGTAAATTGTGAATTGATATGGCGTATAAAATTCGCGCCTATTTATACGGATTTTTGGGGCACGGAATTGTATAGAATGCGCGTGTTATAGTAATGCCAACAAAGTAGTAGGCATCATTATCATTGGGGTTTCCATATTGATAATTTTTGGTCTTTATATCTCCGGCAGAAACGTTATCGAGGTAATCAAAAAAAGTTTTGCGCACACCGGCTTCCAATGAAAAATACCATTTTGGGTTATAGACATACTTTAAGCCGATGCCAAAAGGTATTGCTAATTGGATGTTACTATACTCGGCTGATTTTTGAATATTGCCTGAGAATCCAAAGAGACCTAAACCCGCAAAAGCATAGGGTGTAAAACGAACAAAACGTTTTGTCTCGCGCCAATTTAAAAAATGATATTCCAATACGCCCGAAGCTTCAAGAAGAAATAGATTAAAGGAAGCGTTTCGCTGAACAGCAAACGGATCGATCGGCTTTTCTGATGCTCCAATTTTTCCGGCTGTGATTGATGTTCTAAAGCTAACCACTCGGTTGAAGTTTGTTCTATAAAAAACGGTTGCGGCTGGTTTAGAGAATCTAAAATTATAGTTGCGCACTAATTCACCGGTATAGGTAAGGGTGCCAAGACCAAAGCCCACTTCAGAGCGTTGGGCTTGACCTTGTTGAGAGATCAAACTAAAAAATACGATGGCAATTATTTTTTTAGAAAAAGAGAAGGTCATTATCTGAACTTAGCCCGGTGAAATGTTTTACCTAAAATGTAGGTAAGCTTAAACGTTGTTACCATATAGATATCCCTATCTTCTCTCTCACCGCGTTTGTTATACTCGTTCTCACTGCCATATCCTGCTACAACATTATAGGCTTGCCCATTTCTTCCAACATATGGTTCGTTGGGAACCGCAACTTCATTACTTCTGTAGGATAATGCCTCAGCCACCCTATCACCATTAAATACACCAAGATCTACATAATTTTTACTTACGTCATCAAGATAGTCGGTGAAGGTATATCGAAACCCCAATTCTACTGCAAAATCCATTACTTCGTTTATTCTAAAACGCGCACCAACGCCTCCTGGTATAGCAATCTGTAATAATTTATATTCTTTAATACCATAATTAGAATCTGTCGGTTCAAGACTTGCGTATTGCCCCTCTGTTCCATAATCGCGAAGATTAACCCAACTACCTGCGCCTGGCAAAGGAGCACCGTCTAAACCTACATTGGGTATTTGCGCTTGTGGGTTATGGAGAAACCCAGCTGCTCCAAGATATAGATAGGGTGTCCACTTCACACGACTAATATACGTTGATTGATTTTCGAATAGGTCAAAACTTGCAACGACAGAAAGTTCTTTAATACGGTTTCTAAACGACATATTTCGTTTTGCTCTATATTGGCCATTGTCCAGATCGTTCGCATCGGCAGATTTTGCATCAGAACCCTTTAATGTGCCGTACATAAAGCCGCCAGTAATGGTATAACGAGGACCAAATCGGTGAGAAAAAGAAATGCCTATTGCGGGTCTTGTAAAACCAATATCGGTACTGAAAATGTTTTTCTTTGGCGACAAATCTCCATAATAATTTAAAGCGTTCAGCGAAATACCTATAGCGTTGTATCTGTTGTTAACATTAAAGCCAGATTTTTTTCCGCGATAACTTGAAATTCTTTTATTATTTCGTTTGATGGCTTTTCTATTCATTTGCGCAAATGAATCATTGGCTGCCAGAAGAATTACAAACGCCAGAAGGAAGTATAAAATCTTTCTCATTTCTAAGAAATAAAGATTTAAAAATCAGTGAATTACAAATGTACTAAAAATCAATTACGTACATCCAAACCCCAGTTCAACTTTTGACGCAAGGTTTTAAAATAATGATGATCTTCCAATTGTATAAGGTTCACCTTAAAATCGGCCTTTGCGAGTTTCAATTTTACGGTCGAGTCAACGGAAGAAATTCGTGAATCTAATGAAACCAGAAAACGCTTACTTCGGCCTTCAATTTCAAAGGTAATTTCAGAGCTATCGGTTACTATAATTGGGCGCACCGTTAAGGTGTGTGGGCTTACTGGTGTAATTACAAAGTTTCCTGAACGTGGAAAAATTAAAGGACCTCCACAACTTAATGAGTAACCGGTTGAGCCCGTTGGGGTTGATACAATAATGCCATCAGACCAATATGAATTGAGAAACTCGCCATCAATAAAAGTGTGGATCGTAATCATAGACGAAGAGTCCTTCTTCATTATGGTAAAATCGTTTAAAGCAAAATTCAATTTGCCAAAAATCTCTTTGTTCGATTGAAGCCTCAATACGGCTCTTTTATCCAATGAATAATTTCCATCGAAAACATTTTGCAGCACGTGGTCAATTTCCTCTTTACCGATGGTTGCTAAAAACCCAAGTCGCCCGGTGTTAATGCCCACAATCGGTGTTTCAAATGCACCAATGTGCGTAATGGATTCCAACAACGTGCCATCACCGCCAATACTGATGAACAGGCCAACATCGTTGAAAGGTTCGCCTTGATTATAGGTGTTAAATTTTAAGTTTTTAAATACGGTGCCTTTAAGAAATTTGCTGAACGGGGAGGAGACTATTATTTCAGCATTGTGCAGTGCAAGAATCTCGAATATATGCGCTATGAATGCTGCGGACTCTCGTTTAAATTCTTTGCCATGTACCGCTACTTTCATTCACTTAAAATTTTTCCAGACCGTTAAGAATTAAAGATAGTACGGAAGTGCGAAAGCACAATGAGTAGCATTTAATTAAATATCGAGGTATCGTAATAACATATCAATTCTATCTTGCTCATCGCCTCTCGGTTTTGTTTCCTGATATCGGCCAATAACACTGTATTTAAAACGCTCTAGTGTTGCTACAATGCGGGAAAGATCAAGTTGATTTATTTTTAAAGTCAACCTTAACTTGATAGGATCCAGCGGATCATCTTTTACAATACTGCTCAGAATTTTTGCATGATTTTCTTCTACTAAGCGAGATATCTCTGCAAGCGAATAGTCAACACTATTCATCGATAAAACTAAAATTCCTCCAGGCATTTGCACCGCTGCTGTTTGGGCAAAAGAAGTAAGTGTGTCTTGAACGGTAATTACTCCGGCATACGTTTGATCATAGTTTAGCACGGCAACCATTTGAAGCTTATTCTCTGCGGCTACTTTTAATATGTCGTAAAAGTGGGTGTCTAATTTTACAAAGCAGTTAAGACCAACCAGATTAAAATCTTTTACCAACTGCTCGATGTCATTTGTTTCAAGAATAATTTCTTCCGAAATAAATCCAAGGAGTTTATCATCTTCAACAACAGGCATGTAATTGCACCGAAATTCTTCCATCCACACAATAGCCTTATGGGCATCGTCTGCTCCCCGTAAGGGCGGAATCATGTGGTTAATTAAGTCTTCTGCTATCACGCTATTGTTTTATCTAATAACCAAAAAGTCTTCTACGAGTTCATTGAATTTATCTGGATGCTCCATCATAGGTGCATGGCAGCATTTATCAATAAATTTCAACTCAGAATTTGGAATAAGTCTATTAAATTCATGCGCTACTAAAGGAGGGGTAATAGTGTCGTTTAATCCCCAAACCAATAATGTTGGCGCGGTAATGTTTGGTATTTCATCGGCCATGTTATGACGCTGTGCCGATTTTGCAATGGCGACAATTCGCAGGCATTTTGGAATGCTGTTCGTTATTTCAAATACCTCATCAATCAATTCCTTTGTCGCTACCTTCGGATCATAAAATGTATAAGCCACCCGTTCTCTAATGTAGTCGTAATTACCGCGCTTGGGGTACGATCCTCCCATAGAATCTTCAAACAGACCAGAGCTTCCAGTAAGAATAAGCCTGGTTACCTTATCCGGATTTTTTAGAGTATAAATTAGTGCGATGTGTCCACCCAGACTGTTGCCCATAATGATCATATCTTCTAATTTTTTCTGGGCAACAAAGTCTTCTACAAATTTTCGAAGACCTTCTAAACCCGCTTCGCGAATAGGCATTTCATATAAGGGAAGCATCGGAATAATGACTCGAAAGTTTTTAGAGAACCGAGAGACAACGCCTTCCCAATTACTTAATGCCCCAAACAATCCATGCAACAATAGCAGCACTCTGCCTTGCCCTTCGTCTACATATTTATAGTTACCGTCTTCTTTTAAATTGATCTCCATGCGATGATTATTGGGGATAAGTAAGGGATTTTTTCTCTTAGAACGAAACGAATTTTAAATCTCCAACAATACTGAACGCTAATCCTTGTAAATATAGGATTTACCTTCTCCCTTTTTTGTGATGTATCCGCGATACATGCCCTCGGTGCAAAATGTAAATGCAAAATTACCTTGTCGGTCTAACGCGATGGTGCCGCCATCACCTCCGATTGCCGGAAGTTTTTTCATCACGACACTATCAGACGCTTCTTTAACTGAAAGTCCACCATATTCCATTAGCGCGGAAATATCTCTTGCAACACCTAGTCGTATAAAATATTCTCCCCAGCCGGTAGATGACACCGCACAAGTTGAATTATTTGCATAGGTACCTGCTCCAATGATAGGAGCATCTCCGACTCTGCCATATTTTTTATTGTTCATTCCTCCTGTTGAAGTGCCCGCTGCAAGATTTCCATATTGATCGAGTGCGACACATCCTACGGTGCCAAATTTTTTGTCTTTGATAAACGGATCGTATAGCGAAGCTTCCGTTCCCAGTTCTTTATTTTTCAATTTCAAAAATTGTTGGTAGCGAGTGGAGTCGAAAAAGTAAGCAGGTTCAACAACGCTAAGACCTACTTCTTTGGCAAATTTCTCTGCGCCAGCACCCGCCATCATTACATGTTCAGATTTTGTCATAACGGCATACGCTGCCGTTATAGGATTTTTAACCGTAGTAATGCCCGCTACCGCACCGGCCATTAAATTGCTTCCGTCCATAATAGAGGCATCAAGTTCATTCGTTGCTTCGTTTGTAAAAACTGCTCCTTTACCAGCATTAAAAAGAGGTGAATCTTCCATTACCTTAATGGCGGCAACAACCGCATCAATACTTTTACAGCCACGCTCCAGCACTGCAAAACCACTATCAAGCGCTTCGGTGAGTTTAGCTTGATACGCTTTTTCTTTTTCAGGCGTCATGTTTTCCCGCTTTATTGTTCCGGCACCACCGTGAATTACCAAGGTAATTGGCCCAGGGGTCATGTTCTGACTAGAATTTGTTCGCGATTCTTTTTGCGTACAAGCAAAAGCCGCGAACAGTATTAGTGATGTAAGGATCGCAAAATGCTTCATAGTGTATTTCATAGTTTTCAAAATTAGGCAAATATGGTTAGAACGGGGGTTCGGTAATTAATTCAGCAATATTTTTTGTTTTCGCGTGCGAGCGCATAATTTTGCGCATCTTTTACCTAATACAGAAACTACCATGGCTAAGAATAAAAAGGCAAGTTCAAAGAAAGTGGTTGCGAAAGCAAAGAAGGCTCCGGCCAAAACAAAAAAACCAGCAGCAAAGAAATTAGCCCCTAAAAAAGCAGTGAAAAAGGCTGTGCCTAAAAAATCCGCAGCCAAAAAGGTGGTAGCAAAAAAGGTTAGGGCCAAAAAGGTTACGACAAAAAAAGCTGTGGCAAAGAAAGCATCTCCTAAAAAAGCGGTAGCGCCTAAAAAGGTAGTGGCGAAAAAAATTGTTGCTCCGAAGAAAGTAAAAGAAGTGCCGCCCAAAAAGATTGAAAAGGCGGAAGTGAAGAAAGCCAAAAAAGAAGTAGTCGCTAAAGCTCCTGCACCTGAAGTGAAGAAGCCTGCGCCTCCACAATTAAATATTTTTCCAATTTTGAATCAACGTCCAATTGCGCACAAGCCGGCAAATCCACCTTCTGCAAAAGATGAAAGAAGCCGTTATTCTGAAAACGAATTGAAAGAATTTGAAGTATTAATCCATACTAAATTAGACACTGCCCGTGAGGAGTATCGTGTTCTGAAGGAGGCGCTTAATCGTCATAATGATGAAGGTACTGATGCTACTTCTGGTGGAAACACAAAAGTTTTGGAAGACGGTGCTGAAACTGCAGAGAAAGAAAACTTAAGCCAATTGGCTGGTCGTCAACAAAAGTTTATTCAGAATTTAGAGAATGCTCTCATCCGAATTAAGAACGGTACCTATGGCATTTGCTCTGTTACCGGCAAACTTATTCCTAAAGAAAGATTGATTGCAGTTCCGCATACTACCCAATCTATTGAAGCGAAAATGATGCAAAAAGATTAAGGTACTCTTCTCAGCATTGGTTCGCTGAGAAGCATTTGCGTATCTTCCTTCACCCATAATTAACATTACTTTGGATTTCTTACAAAATCATATTGAAGCGCTTATCTTTTGTTCGCCAAGTCCGATCAAAACAGCGGACATTAAATCATGCCTTTCAGAAATGTTTAATGCCGATGTTCCGGAAGAAGATATAGCAGGCGCAATACAACGGTTAGACGAGAAATTTCAAGGAGATGAGTTTGCCTTCCAATTGTTTAAAACAGGAGGAGGCTTCCAGTTTTTAACGAAGCCAGCCTATCAAGCCAGTATTGGTATAATGCTGAAGCAGCAATCGAAGAAAAGATTGTCAACTTCCGCAATGGAAACCCTTTCAATTATTGCTTATAAACAACCGATTTCAAAAACAGAAATTGAAAACATTCGCGGTGTAAACTGTGATTATGCTGTTCAGAAATTAGTAGATAAAGGACTAATCGAAATAACTGGAAAAGCCGAAACCATTGGCAGGCCCATGTTGTATGGCACTACCGTTAAGTTCATGGAATACTTTGGTATTAATGATTTGATGGAGCTGCCAACCCCAAAAGACTTTACAGGAGAAATAAATACGATCGGGGAGAATCCCGAATTAAAAGATACAGATGCCCAGAGCTAATTCAAGCGGCCCATCACGCGGACGTAAATCCTCATCATCACGTCCTGACTCAGCCGGCAAATCGGCTGGAAAAAGATCAACCGGGAAACCTTTCAAAAAATCGAGCAAACCAGGGAGCAAACCTTTCGGCAAATCGGGCGATGATAGCAAGTTTGAACGCGGTAAAAAATCGTCAGGTAGTTCTCGCTCATTTAAAAAAGACGATACTGAAAAGCCTAGCTACAGCAAGCCTTCGTTTAGCACAAAGAAAGCTTTTCGTGCCGCTACAGATGATAAACCTGCCTTTAAGAAACCTGAAAAAACAGGCGATGGAAAATATTTAAGCAAAAGCGAAAAAGCTTTTAAACGTTTCGATCCTAAATACGACACACGCAAGCCAGATTATGAAAAGGGTGAGCTGGAACTTCCTCAAAAAGGTGGTAGAGGTAATTCTGGTTTTACAAAAAAGGATAGCGCTTCATCTTTCGAAAAAGGACCTAAGAAATCCGATTCGCGCAAGCCTTCATTCGATAAAAAAGAAACAACTGAATATCCAAAGAAACGTGCTGCAAGTTCATCTTTTCAAA
>JBBRFY010000046.1:0-21858 GCA_038241205.1 Cytophagales bacterium | reverse complement strand
GACCCGCGCGCGTGGCCAATGAAAGACGCCCGCGTCGTGTTGACGCGGGCGCTTCGTGAAGAATCGGGAGTGTCGCGTGACGCGGGATCTGATTTGCTATACGCCAAATAATATAAATTATTAAGTGTATTAAAAAGAAAGTGTGGATTGATCTGCGCTTTTAAAAAATTAAGTTCAGCAGTCAGTTTTTCATTTTCTATTTCCTTTTTGCGCGCTTCCAGTTCCAGCCACTCTACAACAAACTTCAATAACCCAACAAAAACAACAATAAAGAAATTGGTGGTGATCACTTGTACAACAAATCGTGAATGGTATAAGTAGGCATTATCACCACTGTAACCATCAATTAAATAACGCTCGGCATGAAACCGCGCAAACATTACCACAGAAAACGCAATTAAAAACTGAATTACAAATAGCCCTATCTTTCTATTCTTCAGAAATTGGGGAAGCAAAAAGAAATAGTTGAAGTATGAAATGATCAGGATAAAAATCAGTTGAATGGAAACCACCATTAAAATCTTATACCAATCTAGATTTGGTTCTTTTTGATAGCGGCTTATTTGATATAGAAAAAAGGAAATGTAAACGCACCAAAAAGAAAGGTGCATCAACAACATCCGGTTGCGATTTATAGTAGATGGACTATCGAGCATACAGCGTAAATAAAATTAATATCGAAATATAATCGTAACAGTAAAGCAGCGCCTCATTTATCATCACTATTCTACCGTTCACACTATTTCATCGACCGATTGGATCTTTTGCACATACATTTACAGAATTGAATAATTGACCGGATTGTCGAATTAATGACCTTGATTGTCTAATAAGATATAAAAAGGCTTAACAAAAATATTTCTTTGTAGTTATATATCGTTGTTGCGCCATTGCAACTCCATGAATCATTGTTTATGAAAAATTTATTACTCCTTATCCTACTCGTTTTTTTCGCATTCACCGCGGTAGCACAAGACGCTCCCGCAAAAGGTCATGCTAAAATTATAGGATCGGTTGTCGATTCAGAATCAAACAAGCCTGTAGAGTTTGCCAACATTGCGCTGCTCGATCCCGCAACAAAAAGACCAGTTGATGGAACCGTGTGTGATGACAACGGTAAGTTCACCATTGACAAAGTTGCTGAAGGTAGTTATACCATTTCAATTTCTTTTATCGGTTATGAAACGCAAACCATCGACAACATTGTCGTTGCTGATAAAAGACATGAGTTGAACCTTGGTATTATAAAATTATCATACAGCACTAAAATGCTGAATGAAGTTGTGGTGGAAGGACAAAAGCAATTAATTGAAGAGCGCGTAGATCGCACCATCTACAATGCAGAGAATGATGTAACTACCAAAGGTGGTGATGCAACCGATGTTTTGAAAAGAGTACCTATGCTTTCCGTTGATATGGATGGAAATGTTTCGTTGCGCGGCAGCCAAAACATTATTGTGTTGATCAATAACAAGCCTTCTACTATTATGGCCTCCAGCATTGCCGATGCTTTAAAACAAATTCCCGCTGATCAGATTAAAACCGTAGAGGTAATTACTTCGCCATCGGCAAAGTATGATGCAGAAGGTTCTGGCGGTATAATCAACATTGTTACAAAGAAAAATATTTTACAAGGCGCAACATTAAACATTGATATTGGCGCGGGCTTGCGCGGTTCAAATCTTGGCCTTAACGGAAATTATAGAAAAGAAAAAATGGGCTTTTCACTTGGCGGTTGGGGGCGAAGTACTTACAATACACCCGGCAGCTTCTCGAACAGTCAATTAACAAATGGCAATCTTAACGTTCAAACGGCAGACACACGAAGACGTGGAATTTTTGGAAATTATACTGTAGGTTGGGATTACGATATCAATAAAAAGAATTCTTTAGCAGCATCCGTTCGTTTTGGTGCGCGCAACAACAGAAGCTTCCAGGATAATTTTTATACAGTCAATACAGCTTCTGGCAGTACCCTTCGCAATGTGGTATCGAATGATGCTTCCGAGACGGTGGATGTTAATCTTACCTATACCCATCTCTATGAAAAACCGCAGAGAGAATTTAGTTTCCTTGCGCTGTATAGCCGCAATAACAGAAACAACGATTTTCAAAATATAACAAACGAGGTAAATGACGTTGCATTGATATCTGGTATTAAAAATTTTAACGATAGCTACAATCAAGAATTTACGTTACAAGCAGATTATCAATCGCCAATAAGTACAAATCAAATGATTGAATTTGGCGCGAAGGACATTATGAGGCAAGCAGTAAGTAATTACTCATACTTTAGCGATGAGGATGGAGATGGTATATATGATCGGTCTGGTGATTCTAATTTATCAAACAATCTTAACTACGACCAAAATGTTTTAGCCAGTTACCTATCGTACACATTAACAACAAAAAAGGGGTATAGCGTTAAAGCCGGTGGCCGTTACGAATACACCAGTATTAATGCATATACCCAAACAGAATCTAACATTGAAATTCCTTCATATGGAATTTTTGTTCCCAGTGTAAACCTGTCAAAAAAATTAAAAACGGGCATGGTAAAAGTGGCGTACAACAGAAGAATACAGCGTCCGTCCATTCAGTATTTAAATCCCAACACACAACAATCAAATCCGTACAGCATAACGGTTGGTAACCCCGAGCTTCGGCCAGAATACACGAATAATTACGAGTTAACCTATAGTACGTTTAAGAAAGGAGTTTCAATAAACCTCACTTCTTTTATACGCAATTCTACCAGCTCAATACAAAGTGTACGAACCGTTGTGCAGGATACGATTATTCAAACGTCCTATCAAAACATTGGTATAGAAAACGCCTATGGCGCAAGTATTTTTGCGAACGTCAACGTAGGCAAACTCACGTTAAATGGAGGTTCTGATCTTTACTATGCTGTTTTAAATAATAATCAAGGAACAAAAAATGAAGGATGGGTAATAAGCGGAAGAGCATTTGGTAGCTATGACCTTGGTTCGGGCTGGGGCATTCAGTTCTTTGGTTTTGCGCGAGGAAGACGAGTACAACTTCAGGGTAGTGAGGGTTCTTTTAGAATGTATAGCCTAGGCGTTAAAAAAGATTTGAAAGATAAAAAAGGTAGTATTGGTTTTGGAGCAGAAAATTTCTTCACTCCTTCCTTAAAAATTAAAAGCGACCTGAATACTCCTTCTATCATTCAGAGCAGCACGAATGTTATGCGCACCATGAGTTTCCGCGTTAACTTCAGCTACCGCATTGGTAAAATGAGCGCAAATGCAAAACCAAGACGCAACAGAAAATCAATTAATAATGATGACTTAAAAGATGGTGGTGGCGATGGTCAAGGTGACAATGGTGGTGGAAATAGTGGCGGAGGTCAGGCGCCACAACGTAGTGGTGGTTATTCGCCACAAGCTAGTACTCAAAAACCAATAGTACTTGCTCCCGTAGATACTGCGGCCGTTGTAATGCCTGAAGGAACTTGGGATTACACCGTAGAGTCATCACAAGGTGGAAGTGGTGTTATTACGATTGTTAAGGAAGGTGATACACTAACTGGAAAAATAAAAAATAATCAGTTTAACAGCGAGAACAATTTATCATCTGTTTCTTTAAACGGAAACGAATTATCCTTTAGTTACGAAGTTCCAATGGGTGGAAGCACCATGGTAATTCAGGTAAAATCAATTATTACCGATGACGATTTGAGCGGTAGCATGGCAGTTGGTCAATTTGGTACGTATCCGATAAAAGCAAAACGTTCCAAATAGTTACCTTTTTAATTTGTTACCATCAGGGTGATAAAGAAAATGTGATGGAGAAAGAAACAGTTGAAATGTGGAAAGCAAAAGGAAGATTGGGGGCAACCATTTTGAAGGAAGACTACGATGCGATCAAACATTTTATTTTCTCAATTCTTCACGAGAAAGAAGCTGTCGAACTACAAGAATTATTAAACGAGGCGCACAATAATCTTTCGGCAATAATAAAGAGAGATTTCACCCTACAGTTACTTGAAGTAAAACAAGATTTAGAAGTGAAGGGTCTGATCAACGTAACGCGTCAGGCAAATCGGGTTCAGTTTATTAGCAGCATCCGAAAAAATTCAAAAGATCGGTCTTACGCTTGGGGCACACGATCAGTAAAATAATAGACCGATACGGTATTAAAAAATGAATTCCGTATCGTTATCTCACGGACAGTGCAATCTCTTTGATCTTCTTTATTCGTTCTGGATCAACCGTTCGCAGTTTAAACTCAGCGCCTTTATCAGAACCCATTCCTGAAATTTGTGGATTTCTGAAAATCATTTCGCTCTCGCGAAACGCTGTCGCGGAAAAATGAATTTCAATTGCCTTTGATTTCGAAACGATCTCTCCTACTGTGTTTTCGTTTACACCTGATCCGGGCATGATGGCAATTCTTCCCTTTGCTCTCTCAATTAATTGTCCGATTAATACTGCGCCTTTAACAGCCTGTGCTTGCTGACCAGCCGTGAGTATTCTATCAAATCCGATTTCGATACAATCTTCTAATGCTTCAAATGGATCTCGCGCCATATCAAAGGCACGATGGCACGTAACTTTTAACGGCCGCGCTTGTGCAATCAATTCTTTGCAACGTTTTTTATCTATTGTTCCATCCGGATTTAAAATTCCAAATACAACACCATCAACACTAAGCTTCTGACATTGTGAAATGTCGCGTTTCATAGAATGAAATTCATAACTATCGTAACAGAAATCTCCACCACGCGGCCGAATCATTACAAAAATATCAAGGCTAACATTTTGTCGTACTAACTCAATGGTTCCATACGAAGGTGTTGTTCCTCCTTCGCCAGGGTTGTCGCACAATTCAATACGATCCGCTCCACCTTCCTGCGCCTTAAGCGCAGACTCAATATTATATACTACTATCTCGACTGTCATTGGTAATTACTTTTCGAATCGAAGAGTTTATTTCCGGAAGCGTCATGCACGGCAAAAGTGAAACCCTTCTGCAAACAATATGCACCATACTCTCCATTTTTATTCAATGCTAAAAAACCTACCTGAACTTCTTTTGCTTTCGATGGATTCTTTTTCATAATGCGTTCAACAGCAAGCTTGCAAGCGTCCTCTGGCGAATGACCTTGTCGCATAAACTCAACCACAAGGTGGCAGCCAACAATACGAATTACTTCTTCGCCCACACCGGTAGCGGTAGCCGCGCCTACTTCGTTATCTACATATAAGCCTGCGCCAATAATCGGGGAGTCGCCAACGCGTCCATGCATTTTATACGCCATACCACTCGTTGTACATGCACCCGAAATATCTCCATTTGCATCCAGCGCAACAATACCTATCGTATCATGATTCTCGATATTCACAACTGGTTTATACTCCGATTTTTTTGTCCACTCCTTCCACGCTCTCTCGGATTCTTTTGTTAAGAGTTTTTCTTTTTTAAAACCATTGGCTAAAGCAAACTGCGTTGCGCCATCACCAACCAGCATAACATGTGGCGTCTTCTCCATGACCAAACGCGCAACTGAAATAGGATGAACAATGTGCTCAACAAAAGCAACTGATCCGCAATTTCCATGTTCATCCATGATACATGCATCGAGTGTTACGCGTCCATCGCGATCAGGCAAACCGCCAAGCCCAACAGAAGTTTCTTTTTCATCTCCTTCCGGAACACGCGCACCGGCCTCAACAGCATCTAGCGCACGACCATTCTTAGACAAAACTTTCCACGCTTCTACGTTGGCCTGCAAACCAAAATTCCAAGTAGAGATAACGATGGGTTTGTTAACGGATTGATGTGGACTGGCAAGTAAATTAGTTACAGGTAATGAAGCAGCGCCAAGCGCTGTTAGTTTTATGAAATCTCTGCGGGTGCTCATACTTTTTTGTAATGTTTTAGTGCTTACGTGTTTTGATGTTTAAGATAAATAAAATTGAGAGAATTCAATTTAGCAAGAACATCAAAACGAAAACACACAAATACCTAAACACTAATCTATAACGCGTCTTGCAAGCCTATAATGTTTTTGATAATAATCAGAGTATAAATTTACTTCGACAACGCCTAACGAACTGGATGAGTGAATAAATTTAACGTCTTTCTTTCCGCGTACATCGGTTACTAAACCGACATGCGTTATTGTTTTTCTTTTTTTACCGGTAGCAAAAAAAACTAAATCTCCTGGCTGAAGTTCAGTTATTTTTACTTCCTTACCTATCTTACTTTGATTTTCTGAACTTCGTGGTAATGTAAAATCAATTGCGCGAAAAGAATTGAGCAATAAACCTGAGCAATCCATGCCGCTTCGTGATGTACCGCCATATTTATAGGGTGTTCCAATATACGTTCTGGCTGTCGTTATCACTTTGCTTACCGTGTCTTCTCTTGCGCTTACATGTTTATTTGAAGCACACGAATATTGAAAAAGTGCAGGCAGCAAAATAACAATGAGAAAATGCTTTCGATTAAGTTTGAGTTTAAAAAATGACCTCATAGAAGTTGAAAAAATTAATCGAGCAAATATACTGGTTTCATCGCATTTACAGCAGCAGCTAATCTCACTGCAATGCAATTCAAAGAAATCAGCCCACCTTTAACCGCATGCTCTAGTTAAATCAGAAATGCTTAATTTCAATTTTTTAAATTATTATCATGGAATCAGTCATTGTTATTATTGTCATAATTGCTGCGGTTTACATTCTCTATAAAATATTTACAGCGCTGTTAAAATGGATCCTTATTGTGTTTGTTGTTGTATTAGCGATCGCCTATTTCTCTAATCCCAATGAATCAAATCACAAGAAAAAATTTAAGGAGATTATGAAAAATATTCCAGTCGATATTAAAGATGATGCGCTTCAGATAAAAGACTACAAAGTTCTATCGCTGGTTAAAGTAAACGTGGAAGGAGAGGAAAAAACCGTGGGCGTTGGTGCGTTTGGTAAAATTTGGTATTTCGATGACGTTGAGGAAAGTATTCTAAATCCTTAATCAAAAAAATTATGCAAAAATGTAGTGATTGGGTAAGTGTCTATCTTAAGTGAGCTACACCAAACTGATGTTCTAAATTTTTTTCCTTCGATTGCAAATAAGAATTCCATAAACATATCAAATCTTTTCTTCTCGATTTAACTGTGATCAACTTAGCCTAATCAACTAAAAAATTTGTCACATCTCTTGAATACGTTAGCGTAAGGTTATGCATCGCCCGCGTGGTGGCAATATATAACATACTTCTATCCACATCGGTTTGATAGTTTCGCGATGATACAAATGGCACAATCACTTCATCAAACTCCAACCCTTTTGCAAGGTGTACTGTAGTAATAACAATACCTTCTTTAAAAGAAGTACTGTCGGCCGTGAGTAAATGAACATTTAATGCTTTCGTTTCTTCATTTACAAATTCTGCCTGGTCAAGCGTCTTACAAATAATGCCAAGCGATTGATGCCCAGAATTTTTGAACGAAGTGATTAGTCTTTTGATCTCTTCAATTTCTTCAATGTTGTTCTCGAATCTTTTTACATCAGGCATTTGCCCGTGGCGCTCCATCGCAATTAAGTCCGGATTGCTTCTGATGCGTTGTGTAAAAGTTGTTATCTCATAAGTAGATCGGTAACTTCTAAAAAGTTTCACAACATCGGCCAATGGAAAAACACGTTCAATGCCTTCTGCCGATGAAGCACTAAACGGATTTACAGGTTGATTCACATCACCCAAAATTGTTTTG
Organism: Cytophagales bacterium; assembly: GCA_038241205.1. GTDB lineage: Bacteria > Bacteroidota > Bacteroidia > Cytophagales > Cyclobacteriaceae > Chryseolinea. The sequence continues at coordinate 14,119 of JBBRFY010000046.1, read as the reverse complement.
TTACACTTAAAGATTCTGGATAGAACTGAATATTGAACCGGTGTATAATCTTGCATTTCATCAATCAGCAAATGCTTCACATGATCATACGACTGCATGCCTTCCATTCTGATCTTACAATAGATCAACGGAAAAACATCTGAATATTCCAACACGCCACCATGGTCCACTTTAAATAATTCCGGCTTGCCCATTCTAATATAAAAATCTCTATAGAGATCGAACACATTAGTAGCCTTCAACATTTTAGGCATGGCTTCCCATATCTGAGTTTTTTCATGTCCCGTTAATTTTCGTTTTACAACATCGCGCACAAAGTTTTGTATATCCTTAATCACTTCGTGCGATCGCTTCAACAACGGAATGCGATAATATTTTTTGAATCTACCTTCTATAAAAGGGAATGGCACAACCACATTTCCAACACGCAGTTCTGTAAAGTTAAAATAGTTATTTTCAATGTAAATTAGATGCTGATTTAACTTGCTTAAAAATTCAAAGGTAGATTTGAATTCAATACGTTCAACAAATGCACGATCGGGTTGATCGAGCAGCAAGCCAACTTGCTCAAAGAAAGTTTGAAAAGGATACTTATGTTCCAACAATTCTGTTGCTAGTTCTTCCATACCCATTTCTGGAATCTGCTCTTCGCCAAGTTCGGGCAACACGTTTGATATGTAATCTGCAAATACTTTATTAGGTGAAATAATCAGAATATCTTTTGCTGCAATTTCTTCTCTAAAACGATACAATAAAAATGCAATGCGATGTAAAGCGATAGAAGTCTTACCCGATCCTGCTACTCCCTGAATGATCATCACCGTGGCAATTTCATTTCGGATAACGGCATTCTGATCGCGCTGAATGGTGGCGACAATATTCTTCATCTTGTCGTCACTCGATTTACTGAGTTCCTTTTGAAGAATATCATCATGAATGTTTATAGCGTTTTCAATCATGAACTCCATTCTACCTTCTTTGATTTTGTATTGCCGCTTTAATATTACCTCGCCACTAATTTTTCCAGAAGGGGTTTCATAAAATGCTTCGCCCAATTCAAAATCATAAAACATAGAAGAGATGGGTGCTCTCCAATCGTATATTAAATTAGTGCGCGAGGTGTCATCGAAAAAGGTAAAGATGCCGATGTAACATAAAGTCTTCTCTTCGTTTTCTTTTGCCACAAAATCGATGCGACCGAAATACGGAGAACTTCGCAGCTTCATCAATTTTGTTTTCTTTGCTACGGCTGATTCTCCGGTAAACGCCATACGATTAATGGATTGCCCGGCAGCCACCATGTCTGCATCGTCCATTCCCGATTGATGTTCGTAGATGTATTCTTTATTCTGTCTCAGTTCAGCCGCATATTCCCGTACACTATCATCAACCCTTTTAACGGCCAACATCAGTTTTTCTTTGACTTCCTCAAGGTATTCCCGCTCTTCTTGCTCTGTAGTGTCGATCATCATATCTGTTTAAAAGGCAAAGGTTCAAAATTCAAATGAAAAATCCTGAACATTAATCCGCGAGTTTACAGGGTGAGTAATAAAACATAAAGTAACAAGTGGTTTTGGGCATCATTTGTTTGTTGAGCTAAAATTTTAATAGAATTACCGTGTGCAAAAATTCTTCTACCTTAACGTACCTAGTTCAGCAGCGTTACACATGAAGTTTCAAAACTTTTAAGGGCAACATGACACTGCATTAGACATGCATGGTAAAATATTTCTGTCCGTTACTGAGGGACTTCAATTGCATCTAAAAAAACAAAAACAGATCGTAACATTTGGAAATAACTTTCGTTTCGTTAGCTTTGTACGACAAAGTACTTTCAATGAAAAACAAATCTACTTCTCCTCTTGAAACACTTACCGAAATAAGACAGTTGATGGAGCGTTCTTCCCGCTTCATATCTCTTAGCGGACTATCGGGTGTATTTGCAGGCGTGTATGCTCTTGCTGGCGCATACGCGGCTTATCGATACCTAAATCTTGAAGGCTTTGGTTATTTTTCAGGTGAACGTTTTTATCGTTCTGCCCAAGACAAAACGGTGACTTTTATTATTGCAGATGCTCTTATTATTCTGTTACTCGCAATTGTAACAGGAATATTTCTGACTACACGAAAAGCAAAAAAGGATGGCAATTCAATTTTTGATAGTACAGCTCGAAAACTCATAATCAATCTTTGTATTCCGTTGATTACTGGTGGACTATTTTGCATAGCACTTGTGTATCATGGTGCTTTAATATATGTACCCTCCACAATGTTGGTGTTTTATGGACTGTCGTTAATTCACGCCAGCAGTTATACACGAAATGATATTCGTGTGTTGGGATTCGCAGAGATTGTTCTCGGTTTAATTTCACTTATAACAATAGGCTATGGTCTTTTCTTTTGGGCATTGGGTTTTGGGGTATTGCATATAGTGTATGGCATCTATATGTATTATAAATATGAGGCGTGAAAAAGATCCTGATCGATTTTAATAAAGCATTTGAAAGTAAAGTACGCCTCGGTATTATGTCTGTATTGATGGTGAACGATACAGTAGACTTTAATACACTAAAAGAATTACTAAATCTTTCAGATGGTAACCTCGCCAGTCATATCAAATCGTTGGTGGAGCTAAAGTATATTTTGGTCGTCAAACAATTCATTGGTAATAAACCAAACACTAACTACAGTGCTTCTAAAGATGGAAAGAAGGCCTTCCATGCACATCTAAAGTCACTCGAAGCTTTAATTAAAGGACAGACAAAATAAAAAAAATTTAATCACATACTTTGTATTGCAAAGTACTTTTAAAAATAAAAATTATGGAAACAAATACAGTAAGCATCCCACTAAAAGATCAGCCCAAATCATTTACTAAATCATGTTATAAAATTCCAATTATTACAATAGGCTACATACTGCTGATCGTATCATGCACACTTTATTCGTTCGTTGAATACTTTGGTGAGCATGAAAACCTATTCATGATATTTTGGATTCATTACATTCTTGCTATAGCCTATTCTGCAACATTACTTGCTATGCGTGTAATAGGGATTCAAAAAAGCTGGAACAGAGAAAATATTGATAAGACAGTAGTCCTACTTAACCTATTTTTAATAAGTGCCTATGCCTTGAACCGGGAGATACCGGTATTTGAAAATTCTAGCAATTGGCTTTGTATTTACCTTGTGCTTTCATCGCTCACCATATTAAGCTACCGGTATTTTACTAAGCTTCCGAGCTGGGTCAATAACATTCAATTCGTTTCGCTCGGTTTTGCTATAGTGCTATATATGTACCTCGCTTTATACACGGCCAACTATTATTTTTTTGGAGCAATTGGAATTATAGCTTTTGGAATTGGTGCTCACATATTGGCGCCCTTGTTTTTGGCTATCGCGTGCGCGAGTCTTTTTATAAAGAACTATAATGGACTAAAAAGTTCTCTTTGGGTAGGAGCTGGAATTGGTCTTTCACTAAGTGTTATTATCTTTTTTGTCGCGGAATGGAATTCCAGAATTTCAAAAATGGAGACATGGGCCAATCAATCCGTAATATACGGTTCTGCTGAACTTCCTGTTTGGGTTACATTAGGCCAGTATGTAAAGAATGACTGGATATCCGAACGAATATTGAAGTCCGATCTTGTCTATACAACGGCTAGCGATAATTTTAGTGAGTGGAACTTTGTACCAAAAATGGTTTCGTGGGATGAGGTTAGAAAACACGATCCATTGGTTTACATAGCGAGTCTATTTTCAAAATGTCACCTGACCGAAGAAGACAGAGTTCAAATTTTAAAAGCAATTGCAAATGGCAGACATCAGTCAAATGAAAGATTGTGGTCTGGTGATAATCTTACTACATCGTACATTGTATCAAATGTTGACATTTATACTGATCTGCGAATTGCTTACACCGAGCAATACCTTAACGTAAGAAACAATAGTTTTAAAGGAGGCTGGAGAGGGAACAGAGAAGAAGGTATCTATACTTTTTACTTGCCCGAAGGTTCTGTTATAACATCGCTCTCACTTTGGATTAATGGTAAAGAAGAGAAAGGTATTTTAACTTCTAAACATAAAGCAACAAATGCATATAAAACCATTGTTGGTGTTGAGCAGCGTGATCCATCTGTAATTCATTGGCAGGAAGGAAATACAGTAACCGTTCGCGTATTTCCTTGCACAACAGCGGAAGAGCGAAAGTTTAAAATTGGCATTACCTCACCCCTGCATGAAGAAGATGGAGAAATTGTTTATCAAAACATAATTTTTGATGGACCCAGTGCGCATGATGCGCGGGAAACGAGAAGAATACATTTTATAGGCAAACCTGAAAACATAAACCTCGGAAGTGATTTTAAACTGGATAAGAACGGTGATTATATAGCGGAGAAAAAATATAATCCTGATTTTCAATTAACATTCAAGGCAGCCCCTCTTGCATCAAATCATTTTACGTTTGATGGATTCACGTATTCGCTCGCGCCTTACACTCAACACGATCAATCCGTAACATGGAATGAAATCTTTTTAGATATCAATAGCAGTTGGACTCATAACGAATTGAATGAATTGCAAGAACTCCTCAAAAATCATTCGATCTATACTTATACTGATGAAAGGCGGGTAAAATTAGATGAGGAAAATTGGGATGACATTACGGATGAAATGCTGAAACAAAACTTTTCATTGTTTCCATTCCACCGTATTAAAGACCCTACACATGCGTTGGTAGTTACAAAGGGGAATGTATTGTCGCCACACTTGAGTGATTTTAGTGATAGTAAGTTTGCTGAAAATATAAATTCCTTTTTTGCTAAAGGAAACAGAGTTAATGTATTCAGTTTGCAGGGGAGTAGTTCTACTTATATTAATTCATTTAAAGAATTAAGAGGATTGGAATTTGCAAAAGGCACTTCATCAGAACTGTTGAGATTGATTTCCAAAAATACCTTTCCTAAATCGGATGAATCTGAAAACCGAATTATTATTCGGGATTCCAAGCTGCTCATCACCAAAACAAAATCTGATTCGACAGCGCCTGCCAACAATGCGCCCGATCATCTTGCACGACTCTTTGCCTATAATAACATTATGCGAAAAACTGGCGCCAACTACTTTAGTCATGACTTTATTGATCAAGATTTGGTAGAGGAGGCAGCAAAGGCATATGTGGTTTCACCTGTATCCAGTCTGATCGTGTTAGAAACAAAAGAGGACTATAAGCGATTTGATATTCAGGATACCGAGAACAGCTTGCATAATGCAGCGAAGCAATCATCTGGCTCAGTGCCAGAACCCCATGAGTGGGCATTGATCATTCTCTTTGCTTTGTTTATTCTATATCTAAAATTCAGGCATTGATAACCGCATGGTGAGGAGCGAGAAATATATGATTGACCAATATTCCAATTAGAAAATGAAAACAGAATTTCTTCTGACTTTGCATAATGAACCGTTGCTAAATAAGTTGAAGACTCATTTCAGCAAGCGTATAAACACATTGTTCATACTTTACATTTGTATTGCTATCATAGGAGGATTCTTCGCATTTCCATTGTCGTTCATGACGAAGAGCAATGTATTAATTGGTTTTGCTCTATTTCCATTTGTGTTGTTCTGTGGTAGCAAGCAAAGATTCAATTATTTGTACCTGACGATTCTGATCTTCTTTATGATTCTGGCATACCAATATCATATTAGAATATTCTATTTTTTTGCACTCGCATTTTTTATCCTCTTCATAACCGAATTGTGGATTGGTAAGGTTAGCACACTTATACTATTCTTACTTGTGTTTATGTCTCCAGTTTTTCAGCAGGCTTCTATCATTCTGGGTTTTCCAATTCGATTACAAATCAGCAAGCTAGCAGGTCAGTTACTTGCGTGGACAGGAATGCAAATACAAGTTGAAGGTAATATGATGATTTTGAATGGCGCATCCTTTTCGGTCGATGAAGCTTGCATGGGACTTAGCATGTTGGGGATTTCAATGTTGATGGGGGTGACGGCCATTGGTCATCACTATCATAAAAGAAAAACTCAGCTATCTTTTTTGAATACTTCACTCTTTTTTTTAGCTGTTTTTTTACTGAACCTTATTTGCAATCTTTTAAGAATACTGGTATTGGTTCTGTTCAACATTCCTCCCGAAAATCCAATGCATGAATTTGTCGGGATCTTATGCTTTGGTATTTATATAATCATTCCAATTCATTTTTTAAGCGGATGGATGTTAAAAAGACTCGGAAGACCCGTTGTAAACAAGCGTGAAACTATTCAGCTTACGTACTTTGGAAAATCATGTATCATGATTTTTTCCATCATTATTATGGTAGCCGGTATTCAGTTGAATCAAATTAGAAAACAGGTAACAACTTTTCATACGTCAGCAAGTCTTACTGGATTTCATTCTACTAATCTGAACGATGGAATTACAAAACTTAGCAATGAGAAAGCACTTGTTTACATAAAACCCATTCCAGAATTTTTTACCAGCGAGCATACACCTTTACTCTGCTGGAAGGGGAGCGGATATCATTTTGAAAGTATTCAAACAGTGAAGATTCATGACAACGAAATTTATAGGGGAAATTTGGTAAATAATAAATCTACCCTTTACACAGCATGGTGGTACAGTAATGGAAAAGTTCAAACCATCGATCAACTGGATTGGAGATTTCGGATGGTTAAGGGTGAGGAAGGATTTAATCTTGTTAATGTGACGTCTGGCAGTGAAGCTGATTTAGATGCTACTCTTAACTCTATTTTAAACGAAAAACAATTGAATTTCTCTTTATGAATAATTCCCAGGAAAAACTGAATCGAAGCATTCGTTGGATTCTAACATTCTTTATAGTAGGACTTGTTTTAAGCGGACTCACAGCTCTTCCGATAGAATGGCAACTCCAATTGGCGCTTGATCAAATGAAAGATTTGGATGGTGATCTGTGGCTACCTCAATGGCTTGAGTTTGTTTACAAGGGGGTGAAGGAAACGAATAATAAATATCCTTTTATTTCATACGGCACAGACTGGCTCGCTTTTGCACATTTTGTAATTGCACTTGTCTTCATAGGGCCGTGGCGTAATCCAGTAAAAAACATATGGGTTATTGAGTTTGGAATCATTGCTTGCGTTCTTATTCTTCCATTCTCTTTTATCGCTGGAGCAGCACGCGGCATACCTTTGTATTGGCGAATGATTGATTGTTCATTTGGAATTTTTGGTGGACTGCTTTTGTGGAGTTGCTACAATAAAGTAATGAGACTGCAAAAAATTGTATGATAGCACCCAGTACAAAGAAAATTATCGCAATCATTATTTTCAGCATCGCCATGGCTGCTCTTGAAAGTGCTGTGGTGGTTTACCTCCGGGCATTATACTATCCGCAAGGATTTACCGTTGCCTTCAGATTGATCGATGAAAAAATTTTGGTCATTGAACTCGTACGTGAATTGGCTACGCTCATCATGCTTGTTGGTGTAGCGTATGTAGCAGGTAAGCATCGTTATGATCGGTTTGCTTTCTTCTTACTAAGCTTTGCTGTGTGGGACATTTTTTACTATGTCTGGCTAAAAGTATTTATTAACTGGCCAACATCATTTTTTGAATGGGACATATTGTTTTTAATTCCAATAACCTGGTTAGCACCAGTACTGGCTCCGATTATTTGTTCGACTACGATGATCGTTCTCTCGGTTGTAATCCTTAGGAGGTATACTTCACAAACCAAAATGAAATTCTCCTTTCTTGTTAGTATCTGTTTGTTCGTTGGAAGTCTGTTTATAATTATCACCTTTATACAGGATTATGCGAATCTTCTGATCGTATCTGATTCATTGCATGATTATCCCAATCTGCTGAGAAATGAAAGATTTATAAATGCAGCATCAGCCTACATACCCGAATCGTACAATTGGCTTTTATTTCTTCTGGGTGAATTATTCATTTGTGTTGGTGTTTTAAAATCCATCTTTCGTAAACAATATTTTAACGTGTGAGCGATAGTAGATGATGAGGATAGAATTCAGGTCTTTGGGACGATGGATACCACTCCTGAATTATTTTTCATTCAATGTAATACAATGTAATATACAAATCGATTCGCGAAAAATTGTAATTTCATTTCTTTAAACTACAAGCAAAAACCACTATGAAACTTCTACCAAGTCTTTGCGTACTTTTTGTTTTTTGTTCCGTTATTTCCTGTGCACAGAAAAAAGAAATTCGACTTATCGTTCGAGGTGACGACATGGGTTTTTCGCATTCCGGTAACGAGGCTCTTATTCAATGTTATAAAGATGGAATTGAAAAATCAATTGAAGTGATTGTGCCTTCTCCGTGGTTTCCCGAAGCCGTAAAGTTGCTAAAGGAAAATCCAACGGTTGATGTAGGCATTCATATCGCTCTTACAAGCGAATGGGATAATCTAAAATATAGACCCGTTAGCGATTGTGCGAGCCTAAAGGATGCCAATGGATATTTCTTTCCCTTTATTTATCCCAATAAAAATTATCCAGGACAAGCACTACTCGAAAACAAATGGACAATTGAGGACGTGGAAAAAGAACTTCGTGCACAAATTGAATGGGAATAAGAAATATTCCACGCGTGAGTCACATCAGTGCGCACATGGGTTGTTATGGAATGCGTGATGATGTGAAAGTACTCGCAAAGAAAATCGCGCAAGAATATAAAATTGATATTGATCTTGAAGAGCGAAAGGTAAAATACGTTTCTTACAACGGGGCAAAAGACTCGTCAGAAGAAAAAGTAAAAAGCTTTATATCAATGCTGGAGAGTTTGAAACCGGGCGAAATATATCTCTTCGTTGATCATCCTGGATTAATCACACCGGAACTTCAGGCCATTCATCATATCGGATATGAAAATGTTGCAGTAGATCGTCAGGGTGTTACCGATTGTTGGACGGATAAGCGAGTAAAGGAAGCGATTGTTAGACTCAATATAAAATTGATCAGCTATGCAGATTTGGTAAAGTAATTGATAAATCTAATTTTTGTAAAATGAAAAAAATACCAATTCTCTTTTTATTTTTTATCTCATTAAGTTCCCACGCTCAGCAACAGGATCCGCAAACATTTACATTGGCGAAGTCAGTTGAAGAAGCTGGCTTCTCATCTGAACGCTTGAAACGACTTGATGTATTAATGCAATCTTTTATTAGCGATGGCATTGCACCAAACGCGGTTACATTTGTAGCGCGCAACGGAAAAATTGTAGCATACAATGCATATGGTTATAGTAATCTCGAAAAGAAAAATATTCTAAAGAAGGATGATATTTTTCGCGTTGCATCTCAAACTAAATTAGTCGCCACGGTTGGGTTGCTCACGCTGTTTGAAAAAGGAAAGTTTCTATTAGACGATCCAATTTCAAAATACATTCCTGAATTTAAAAACCCCCGCGTACTCGAAAATGTAGATGCAAAATCAAATACCTTTGAAACGCGCGCTGCAAAAAGTGAGATTACCATTCGGCAATTATTGAGTCATACAGCTGGCATTCCATACGAACATCCTTTAGATAACCGACCGGAGTTTAAAGTACCTTTCTTCAACTCTACTCAACCAGAAGTTTTAGCCGATGTTGTAAAACGAATTGCTGCACGGCCGCTTATCAATGATCCGGGAACAGCATTTGTCTATGGACTAAATACAGATGTGATTGGCTATCTGATTGAAATACTGAGCGGGAAAAAATTAGATAGTTTTTTAAAAGAAACTGTTCTTGATCCGCTGGGTATGAAAGATACCTACTTCTACCTTCCGGAAAATAAAGCCGATCGATTAGTTGAATTGTATTCGAAAGAATCTACCAACGTTCCACTTACTGTGCACACGAATAATGAATATCGTTTCTCTGCAACAACCGGGGCTAAAAGTTATTTCTCTGCAGGAGCCGGAATGGTGAGTACCATTGAAGATTATGCAAAGCTTTGCCAAATGCTATTGAACTACGGAAGTTTTAATAACCAACAAATTCTGGGAAGAAAGACTGTGGAGATGATGTATCGAAATGAAATTGGTGAGCTAGAGGTGTGGGATCGCAAAGATAAATTTGGATTGGGATTGCAAATAATAACAGACGAATCGCATTATGGTGCGAACACTACACCGGGTGCGTTAACATGGGGTGGAATGTATTGCTCTGAATATACGATTGACCCAAAAGAGAATTTAATTTTATTGGTATTCACCAACGTGCATCCGTATACTTACTATGGTGACTTTGTTCGTAAATTTAGAATCAGCGTCTATCAGGCGTTGAAATAAAAAGATAGTGTATGAACTAAATCATAGACCATCTTTTAACTATCGTTTTCACCACCTTTCGGGCCATAGAACATCACCCATGTGCAAAAATTGTTGGAGAAATTTTCAAAGCGATGATCTTTGCCAGCAGGAACAAATATAAAATCACCTTCTTTAAATGTAAACGTCTTACCATCGAGGTAAAAATTACCATGACCTGCCATAACCACATACACCTCATCCCGATCATGAGGTTGTTGTAAATCTTTTTCGATGGGTTTGTAGACTTCAACGGAAAGTGATCCATGAGCGAACAATTCTAAAAACGGTTTATCAGAAGGTTCTAATTTCGCTAATGCTTCTTGAATCGATATTTTCATTTAGATATTGGATTAGTTCGGCAACGCAAATGCTACGTATGAATCACCCGATTTTGTTCCCAGTTTTCCGCCACCGCAGGCAATTACCAGATATTGCTTTCCATTCAATTCATACACAGCAGGTGAAGCAAATGCAGCAGCGGGCAATGTATATTCCCATATCAATTTTCCATTCGCTTTATTGAAGGCGCGCAATTTGCCATCGCTTGAAGCGCCAATAAAAACAAGTCCGCCAGCGGTTACAACGGGGCCTCCATAGTTTTCAGTGCCTGTAGGGGAAATGCCTTTTGCTTTTAGTTCTTCATATTCACCCAACGGAGTTTTCCAAACAAATTCCCCTGTGTTTAAGTTGATGGCATTTAATGTTCCCCATGGCGGACTGATTGCAGGGAATCCATCGGGACTTAAAAATTTTGTGTATCCTTTCATTTTGTAAGGCATAAAATTCGCGCTATCAACTTTAACTTCAACGTTCTCGAAATCTTTTTTCGCATCTTGTTTCAGATCAAGTACAAAGGAAGCGATCGCATTCTTATCGTTGTCGCTTATATGTTTGAAAGCAGGCATCATTCTTCGTCCACTATTAACAAGTGTTAAAAATTCGTTTCTCTTATATTTTGATTGGATATTTATAAGGGACGGATTATTACCTGTTCCTTTTCGATCTGCTCCATGGCAGGTTGAACAATTTTGCATGTAAAGTCTTTCGCCTGCTTGCAACCACGATTCCTTTTTAGGTTGCTCCATTTTGTTTTCGAGCATCTCCATGATCCACGCCATTTCATTTGCATTTACATAGATGATTCCGGTTTGAGGATCGAACGCAGAACCACCCCATTCACCACCACCATCGTATCCTGGAAAAATAAGAGAAGGTATTTTTCCCGGAGGCGTGTACATGTGATCATGTCGGTAGCGTTTTAAATCATTGGTCAGTTTTTCTTTTACACTATCCTCTAAATACGGATTGATATCGTTGCTTGTTAAATGCTGTCGAACAAATGGCAATGGCTTTTGTGGAATGGGTTGAGTAGGCCAAACTTTTTCTCCTATAAGATCGCTTACCGTATCAACCGAAACTTCTTTAATATCAAAAACTGGTTTCCCATTTTCGCGCTCGAAAACATACACCATTCCATTTTTTGTTGTTTGCGCAACAGCATCTATTTGTTTTCCATTCTTCGTAATCGTAATCAATGCGGGTGGCGCTGGCAAATCTTTATCCCACAAATCATGATGAACAAATTGAAAATGCCACACTAGTTTTCCTGTTGCCGCGTCTAACGCCAACAAACAGTTTGCATATAAATTTGCGCCTTTACGTTTACCTCCATAAAAATCATAAGCGGCTGATCCCGTAGGCGCAAATAAAATTCCCCGTTTTTCATCCAATGAAAATCCACTCCACGCATTGGCTCCTCCAATATGTTTCCATGTATCTTTATCTTCCCAGGTTTCATAACCTGGTTCACCGGGCTGCGGTATGGTATGAAATATCCATTGCTGTTTTCCTGTCAACACATCAAATGCACGTATATGACCAGGAGCTGATGGCGGTGCTTCATCTACACGTGTGCCCAGTATAATTAAATTTTTATACACCATGCCCGGAGAAGTATTCACTACAAACAAATCGTTTACATCTCGCCCGAGTCCGTCATGCAAATCGATGGAACCGCTATTTCCGAAGGATGAAATAGATTTACCGGTTCGCGCATCAATGGCATAGGTATTTGATCCAGCAGTAAAAAATATTCGCTTGTCTTCTTTTCCGTCTGTCCAGTACGCCACTCCGCGACTATTAATCATAATGTGTTGCGCCATCGGGTTTACTTCGGTTTTTAATTTGGCATTCGAATCAAACACCCATTTCTCTTTTCCGGTTGAGGCATCAACGGCAAACAATTTCATTTGAGGACCTACACCATACAACACGCCATCCACTATAATTGGATTACATTGAATTTGTGATCCTCGCTCGTCAGCATCACCGGTATGATACGTCCACGCCACTTGCAATTGTTTTACATTACTTGTATCAATCTGCGTAAGAGATGAATATTTTATTGCATCATTGCCACCGTTATATATCGGCCACGAAGTATATTCTCGGGGTGAATTATTACAAGATATTATAATCATTAATGCGGTTGCAAAAATCGAGGCGCTAAGAAAAAATTTCAAATGTTTCATGTGTGAATGTTGTGAAAAATAAAAATAACAAATTAAAATGAGTATCGGGATTACATACTTCCAGATGAATACTATTTTCGTTTTGATAAATCTATAGTACCTTACTTTACGAACACACTCTAATGGTTATATCGATATGAGAAAAATACATTTACTATTAACCTTTATTATCATTGCATCACCTCTTTTAGCACAACATAAAAACATGTCTGGCAATCCAATCTTTCCGGGATGGTATGCTGATCCGGAAGCTGTTATTATTAAAAATACAGTATGGATTTATCCTACCTATTCAGCGCGGTATGAAGAACAAGTTTTTATGGACGCCTTTTCCTCCACTGATCTTATACATTGGCAGAAGCATGAAAAAATTATTGACACCGTTGCAGTGAAGTGGGCAAAAAAATGCATGTGGGCTCCGGCTATTGTAGCGAAAGATGGAAAGTATTATCTATTTTTTAGCGCTAACGATGTGCACGAAGGTGAAGTTGGTGGAATTGGTGTTGGAGTGGCTGATCAACCTCAAGGTCCCTTTAAAGATTTGATTGGAAAACCATTGATCAATGAAATTAAAAATGGTGCGCAACCAATTGATCAGTTTGTCTTCAAAGATAAAGACGGACAATATTATATGATGTACGGTGGTTGGGGGCATTGCAACATCGTGAAATTGCAAAACGATTTCACTAGTATAATTCCCTTCGATGATGGTTCTACCTTTAAAGAAATTACACCAAAAGAATATGTGGAAGGACCCATTATGTTTATTCGAAATAACAAATATTATTTTATGTGGTCAGAAGGCGGATGGGGTGGCCCAAATTACAAAGTAGCCTACGCCATTTCTGATTCTATGTTCGGCCCGTTCGAACGCATCGGCACCGTTTTACAACAAGATGCTGCTGTGGCAACAAGTGCAGGACATCATTCTGTAGTAAAGCATCCCACAAAAAATCAATGGTATATTGTCTATCATCGCAGACCATTAGGCGACACAGTTGCCGATCATCGTGTTACGTGCATTGACGAAATGCAATTCGATGAAAACGGATTTATAAAACCTGTGAAGATGACCTTTGAAGGTGTGAAGAAGCAAACATTAAAATAACGAGGAACGGAGTGAGCCTGAAGAATTTTTATGTCTGCCGTTTCTAAAAATTTCATTTTCCATTCTCCTACCGTTTAGCTATGAAACGTATGCGTTTAAAATCTAATTCGTTATCCTATGTGATGAGTGAAGTAACGTAGCACACTTTATAAT
>JBBRFY010000045.1:0-21954 GCA_038241205.1 Cytophagales bacterium | reverse complement strand
TTAATATCTGAGCTTCCGCAGAAAAATTGCAAATAAGAAGCAGGGCGATCAGACAATTTTGAAAAACTTTCATTTCGTTGGAATTTATAAATCAAAGTTAGTGATCTCAATGAAACATGAATATGATTTTTTCTTTCAGTTTATCCAGATATTGCATCAAACAACCACATGAATTTCTCAGAGCATATTCTTTCCTTTTATAAGCAATTGAATATTCAGACACCTTTACCTAAAGACGTAAAGGTGTTACTGCCCTATAAGGATGATGACGCTGTGTTGGTTTGTGATCAATTTTATAGAAAGTATTATGCCGACATGAATAAGCGTTTTCTGATTCTTGGAATAAATCCGGGCAGGCATGGCGGTGGCATAACAGGAATTCCGTTCACGGATGCGTTGAAGTTGGAAAAGTATTGTGGCATACCCAATACCTTACCAAAGAAGGCGTAGCTATCCGCTGATTTTATATACGCAGTGAGTGCTGCTTATGGTGGCCCAGAAAAATTCTACAGTCGGTTTTATATTAGTGCGGTCAGTCCGTTAGGATTTACAAAAGATGGAAAGAATTTAAACTATTATGACAACAAGGAATTGCAAACGGGATTAAAGGATTTTATTGTGGACTGCTTACGGAAACAACTTGTGTTTGGTATTAACACCACGGTTTGTTTTTGTTTGGGTGAAGGTGAAAATTTTAAATACCTTAATCGCTTAAACAATGAATTAAAAATATTTGACACAGTTGTTTCTTTACCCCACCCACGGTTTATTATGCAATATCGTAGGAAGCACATTCAACATTTTGTCGATGTATATCTTGAAAAATTTGAGAAGGCAATTCTTTAGAAAAATTAAGCTTAAAGTTTTCAGCCTTAGACTTCTAATTAATTTAGAAGGTAAAGCATTAATGCTTTACCTTCTCAGATTAAAATTTGATTAAAGATTAGAGTTGAATTGCCTTTACAACAAACATTTTTCCATCTGCAATTAGTTTGATGTGGTACAACGTATTTTGCGTTGAAGGCGAAAAGAAAACAGAATGTTCGCCAGCCTCAAGTTCTTCATTTACCAATGTTTCAATTTCAACACCGTAGAAATCGTACACTTTAATGACTATATGTTGTTTACTCTTAATTGAAAATGGAATGGTTGTAGAACCTGAGAATGGGTTCGGATAATTCTGATTCAAACCTGTATTAAATGACGACTCTTCATCTTGAACCTCTTCTGTTTCAATGGCAAATGATCGTGCTGAACTTGTTTGAGTAGTGGCTTGCTTTGAAACGTTGATGGTAACATAATCTGCCGCAGTTTGATTATCATTATCAGTAACAACAAGTTTAAAAACATATTGACCAACCGTAGTTAACTGACTTACTTGAATGGTGGAGAGAGTAGCATTATTTATTATCGCAGTGGGGCCGTTGGTTTGCGTCCAGGCATACCGTATAATCGATCCATCATCATCTGTTGCCAAACCTTTCAAAGTAGTTTGAGTTGTAGGTAAAGTCAGTTGCTGATCGGCTCCGGCATTAACAACAGGAGGCGCATTTCTAATTGTGACATTTATAAGATCGGACGCCTTTAACCCTTTATTATCGGTTACTATTATTTTAAAAGTGTATGTTCCGGCCGCGGAGGCTGTTATGGAAACTGACTGTGTATTCATATTGGTGATTGATATATCTGGTCCCCATGTTTTTATCCACTGATATGAAACAATTGATCCGTCAACATCAGTGGCAACTGCATTTAAGGTAAATGATTTTGTAGGTAATATTAACCATTTGTCACTGCCGGCATTTACAATAGGCGCTTGATTAACATTATTTACGATGGTAATAGATGCACTATCTACAGCCGTTAAATTATTGTTATCTGTAACCGTTAACGAAAAGGTATATTTTCCCTGCACGCAATTGCTAACCGTAATTTCAGCATTATTTAATGGGGATGTAGTAGACGATGTTGGACCAGACAATTGTTTCCAGCTGTAATCAACAATCTGTCCACTGCTATAGCTTGCTAATCCACTAAGCGTAGCGGTATTTGTTGGTAAGGTAACGAGCTTGTCTGTTCCGGCATTCGCAGTAAGAAGTTGATTGATTACGGGCATAACTTTAATAGAAACATTGTCCGTTGCAGTTTTATTGTTAGCATCGATAACGGTTAGCATAAAGGTATATTTCCCCTCAACACAATTGCTAACGGTTAAGTTGGCATTGTTTATTGCGGATGTAGTGGCCGTTGTTGGTCCTGACAATTGTTTCCAAGTATAACTCGTAATTTGCCCACTGCCCGAGCCTGCCAATACCGTAGTGTTAGTAGGTAGTGTAATAGTTTTATCAGGTCCAGCATTTGCCACAGGTGCTACATTGGAAGCAGTTTTTTTCTGCGTTAGAAACCATTCGTATACATTCGGGCTGTAATAAGTGTGTGTTGGTGAATACACTTTATCCCAGGTATTATCACTATGGGTACCTCCTGGAACGATAGTCCAAATGGGCGAAGGATTTGCACCTACAGAAGTCATTCCATTCACTGGACTTTTACCTTGAAATAAAGTGAAGGCGGTATCTTTCTCTCCATGAAATGCCCACACTGGAATTTTATTGGCAGCAATTCTAGCCGATGCTTTGTAATCTCCGGTTGTTGATACAGGGGCAAAGGCAGCAATAATGTTAGGATCGTTTTGCGGGTCGGATGCGGTATCCCAGCCTCCGCCCATGCTTAAGCCTGTTAAGTATAAACGGTTTGGATCGATTCTGTAATTAGCCAATGCCCACTTCATAAACGGCAGGGCATCACCTGTCCAACTCCATCTAGAAGTTGACTGTTGAGGCGATAATACAATGAAACATTCTGTTTTTCCATTTACTGTAAAGCACATTGTTGATCCATTCTTAATAAATTTAGGAACACCATGTGACTTTACCTTTTCCAATGCTGCGGGAGAACCATCTCCCCGTTCACCTGCTCCATGCAAAAATACGATGCAAGGATAAAGAGTTGATGATGTTGCGTAATCAGCCGGCACGTATTCAAGATAGCCTCTACCAGATGGTGTTCTTTTCGCAGTCTGTGTTTGTGCAAAACTTGATGCTGCACAAATAATCATAAATAATGTTAAAATAAATCCCCTCATACCTCATGTGTTTTTTTTATTGAGGTAATGAAAGAGAAGAATAGTCGGATGATTTAATTTTTTTCCTTCATGTGAAGAAGACTAAGGTTAATTCGCTGTAATGATCTTTCAATTGTTTTAATCAAATCGAAAATGAATTACGTGAGAATAATTTTTATTTTCAACGCGTATAATTATTACATGAGTAATGCACAAGACGATAGCTGAACACAAATATTTTCAAAGTGTAAATATGCATTTGGTCGATTGTGTTTCTCTTTAGCAGGTTACTAAAAAAAGTGTATTCATTATTTTACCTATTGTGTGAACGCGATACTTTGATTTCAGAAAACGTTTGAAATTTTGTTTTAACTACGAACTCAATTTGTGTTTACATAATTGAATAGCAAGTTGGATTGTTAGTTTGAATCGGAGCGCTTGTAAATCTGCTCGATAATATTGAATCGTATATATAGAGTGTGTGTAAATAAAAAAAACCCAGAGCGTTCTGGGTTTTTTTATTCTGATATATTAAAACGTGCAAGCGATCGAAATATTAATTTCCACCTTTTATATCAACCTCATATGAGGTTATAGAAGCTGAAAAATACTCTCTGTTCATGCGGGCAATATTCGTTAAGCTAATTGCTTTAGGGCATTCTGCTTCGCATGCGCCTGTATTGGTGCATGCTCCAAAACCTTCGGCATCCATTTGCGCCACCATTTTTTCTACACGTTCCTGGCGTTCAGGTTTTCCTTGTGGTAGCATGGCAAACTGAGAAACTCTTGCGCCAACAAACAACATTGCTGAAGCATTTTTACATGCTGCCACGCAAGCTCCACAACCTATGCAGGCAGCAGAGTCAAACGCTTCATCTGCAATTCTTTTAGGTATAGGTATTTCATTAGCATCGGGAACGCCACCAGTATTCACTGATACAAATCCACCAGATTGTTGAATTCTATCGAAGGCAGTTCGGTCAACCACTAGATCGCGAATAACCGGAAATGCTTTGGCGCGCCACGGTTCGATGGTAATGGTTTCACCATCGTTAAAAGAACGCATGTGCAATTGACAGGTAGTAGTTTGCAGCGGCCCATGCGGACGACCATTAATATAGAGACTACACATTCCGCAAATACCTTCGCGACAATCATGATCGAATGCTACCGGCTCTTCACCTTTCAGTATTAAATCTGAGTTTAAAACATCTAGCATTTCTAAGAACGACATATCGGTTGACACATGGTCGATTGGATATGTTTTAAATGCGCCCTTGCTCGCACTATTTTTTTGACGCCATACTTTTACGCTAATCTTCATAATTTACTTATAGCTACGTTGAGTCAGTTTAACATTCTCGAATATCAATTCTTCTTTGTGCAACACTTCTGGTTGATTTTCACCATTAAATTCCCATGCAGCAACATATGCAAATTCATCGTCTTTGCGTTTCGCTTCGCCTTCTGGTGTTTGCGATTCTTCACGGAAGTGACCACCACATGATTCAGAACGGTTTAGTGCATCGTCAACCATTAATTCGCCCAGCTCAATAAAGTCAGCAACGCGCAATGCTTTTTCTAATTCAGGATTCAATTCCGTTGCCTCTCCTAAAATTTTTACGTTCTGCCAATATTCTTTTTTCAGTTCCTGGATTTTTGCCTTTGCTATTTTCAATCCTTCTTCGCTACGCGACATGCCACAATATTCCCACATGGTAAGGCCAAGCTCGCGGTGGAACTGATCGACAGTTTTGGTTCCGTTGATAGAGAGAAGTTTGGCAATTGTGCCATTCACTTTATCAATAGCTTCTTTAAATTCAGGGCGATCAATTCCTACTTTTTCGGTTGACATTCCGGCAAGGTAATCGCCTAGCGTGTACGGAATAACAAAGTAACCATCGGCCAAGCCTTGCATCAAAGCACTTGCGCCCAAACGATTTGCACCGTGATCAGAGAAGTTTGCTTCGCCAAGTGCATACATGCCCGGCACACTTGTCATTAAATTATAATCAACCCATAACCCACCCATTGTATAATGAACAGCTGGGTAAATCATCATTGGTCCTTTGTATGGATTTTCACCCGTAATTTGTTGATACATATCAAACAAGTTTCCATACTTCGCGCGGATAGTATCTTCACCATCGCGTTTAATCGCATCGGTAAAGTCGAGGAATACGGCAAGGCCAGAACCTACTCCCCTTCCCTCATCACACATTTGTTTCGCGTTACGAGAGGCAACGTCACGTGGCACTAAATTTCCGAATGCCGGATATTTTCGTTCGAGGAAATAATCACGATCTGCTTCTGGAATACTGGCAGCGTCTTTCGATTTCAATCCTGGCTTTGCTACTTTGGGTACCCATACGCGTCCGTCATTTCTCAATGATTCAGACATCAGCGTAAGCTTCGATTGATGATCACCTGAAACAGGAATACAAGTAGGGTGAATTTGGGTGTAACAGGGGTTGCTAAACAGTGCACCTTTTTTATGCGCGCGCCATGCAGCGGTTACGTTAGATCCTTTTGCATTTGTGGAAAGAAAAAAGACGTTTCCATATCCACCGGTACACAGCAACACTGCATGCGCGCTGTGAGCTTCTATTTTACCCGTAACCAAATCGCGCGTTACAATTCCGCGCGCCTTACCATCTACTAAAACCACATCCAACATTTCGGTGCGGTTATACATTTTAACTTTACCGTTGGCAATCTGTCTATTCAATGCACTATAGGCACCGAGTAATAATTGTTGGCCGGTTTGGCCGCGAGCATAAAATGTTCGCGACACTTGCGCACCACCAAACGAACGGTTTGCTAATAACCCACCATATTCTCGGGCGAACGGAACACCTTGCGCAACGCATTGATCAATTATACTAACACTTACCTCAGCAAGTCTGTAAACATTACCTTCTCGAGAGCGATAATCTCCACCTTTAATAGTATCGTAGAAAAGACGTTGCACACTATCACCATCATTTTGATAATTCTTTGCTGCGTTAATACCGCCTTGCGCAGCAATGCTATGTGCCCTTCTCGGACTATCTTGAAAACAAAAAGATTTTACATTGTACCCTAACTCGGCAAGTGAAGCAGCAGCGGACGCTCCGGCTAATCCGGTTCCCACAACAATAACATCATACTTTCTCTTGTTCGCTGGGTTAACCAGTTTGATATTGAACTTGTGTTTTTTCCACTTTTCGTCTAGTGGGCCTTCCGGAATCTTTGAATCTAATTTCATAAGTGTAATAAGAGAGCAGATTTTAAATCGTTAAACCAAAAACATCCATATTGGTATTAAAGCAAACAAAGCGGGAACAATAATGGAAAACGCCCTACCAACAAAGAGTATAACACCATTATACTTCGCATGGTTTAAACCAAGAGTTTGAAAAGCACTGGCGAACCCATGCCAAAGGTGAAAGCCGAGCATAATCATCGACACCACGTAAAGGGCAGCATACCAAATATTAGAGTAAGCCGCATCTACAACTGCATACAAATCTTTTACTTGACTGCCATCGTAATTTTGGGAAGAAATTCCTCCCCAATGCATTTCGTACCAAAAACCTTTTAGATGTATTACAAGGAAAATGAAAATAAACGTTCCTAGAATGCCCATGTTGCGAGATGACCACGATGATGATTTACCAGAGACTGCATATCCTTCTGACCCACGCGCTGCACGATTTCTTCGTGTTAATAAAATGGCCCACAAAACGTGAATGAGAATGAAGGCATAGTTACCGTATGAAACGATTTTTATAAGTGGATTGGACGTCATAAACTGAGCGTAAATATTAAACGCTCTACCGCCATCATCATGAAGCAACTGGAGGTTCCCAATTAAATGGACGACTAAAAAAAGAATAAGAAAAAGGCCGGTAAGGGCCATGATTAGTTTTCTGCCCAGCGTGCTTGACAGAAGGTTGGTAAACCAGTTCATAGAGTAGATAATTCGGATTGTTGAAGTGGTCAAAAATACTTCCGAAACGCTACTCTACCAAAGCATGATTTACTTTATTTGGATTCTAAATAGATTTGAGGTTAGTAGTTAACTGTGTATTTCTGTGATGTTGAGTTCTAATAAGTAATAAACTCAGAACCAATTAATCACAGCAATTCGAATAGCAAAATGATCAATGCTATTGCTAAAAGTGTAACGAGCAAAAACCATTCTCTGCGTAAAAAATCACGAACTAACTCAATAAGGCGTTTCATATTACAATTTTTGTTTTCACTTAGTTTCCAATAGTCAGACCCAAAAATAAAGTACATGGCTGTGAGCACTTTAGCTACGGCTATAGATTGTATCATCTCCGATTTAAGACTGTTTTTGGAACTGCATTCTAGTATTGGGAATTGGTATTTCTGGATTTTGACCTGATTTTAAACTCTGAAAGATTTCCTATTCGCATTACCTTTACATGCTCAACCACTACTCAACACGCTGATGTATCTGATTTTTGACACAGAAACCACTGGCCTTCCTCGCAATAAAACTGCACCCATTACCGATCTGGACAACTGGCCAAGGTTAGTACAATTGGCATGGCAACTTCATGATGCGCGAGGTAAGTTAATGGTCAACCATAATTTTATTATTCGGCCTGAAGGGTTTGATATTCCTTTTAAGGCAGAGCAGATCCATGGCATTTCAACAAAAAGAGCACAGGAAGCAGGCCATGACCTAAGCGAGGTTCTCAGTATTTTTATTGATGATCTAAATCGCACCTCCATTTTAATTGGCCATAACATTGCGTTTGATATTAATATTATTGGGTCGGAATTAATTCGAAAAGAATTTGAGACGGATCTTTTTTTAAAGCTTGAACGACTCGACACCTGTAATTCATCCACAGAGTTTTGTCAGCTAACGGGGGGCTTGGGCGGTAAATTTAAGTTTCCAAAGTTGGTTGAGTTACATACAAAACTTTTTGGAAAAGACTTTGGCGATGCGCACGATGCATCGTATGACGTGGCCGCTACTGCCCGATGCTATTTCGGATTGCTTGATAGAAAAGTAGTGAAGCCGTTTGATTCTACACCCGTTGAAGAGATTGAATATGAAGAACCCAATCTTGACGCAGCCAACTTTGCTAAGCGCGAAAAAAAGCAAGAAGCCAATTATTCGCTTACTGAAGATAAAAGTGTTTTAACAGATCACACTTTTATTCACTTACATGTGCATTCTCAATATTCTGTTTTGCAGGCGACTGCCGATGTTAAGTCATTGGTAAGCAAAGCAAAGTCTATGAACATGCCAGCGGTAGCCTTAACCGATCTGGGCAATATGTATGGCGCGTTCAAATTTGTTCGCGAAGCATTGAACCACGAAATCAAACCAATACTGGGTTGTGAATTTTATGTAGCGGAAGAACGATTAAAATTAAAATTCACCAAAGACAATCCGGATAAACGCTTTAATCAATTGTTGATTGCCAAAAACAAAAATGGATATCACAACTTAGCAAAGCTTAGCTCACTTGGATTTATTGAAGGTAATTATGGTATTCACCCAAGAATTGATAAGACTTTAATAGCGACATATAAAACCGATCTAATTGCAACAACCGGTAATCTCTCTAGTGAGATACCGTATTTGATTTTGAATGTTGGAGAGAAGCAGGCAGAAGAAGTGTTTCAATGGTATCACCAACTTTTTGGTGACGATTTTTACATTGAACTTAACCGCCATAGCATTGCGGAAGAGGATCATGTAAATAAAGTGTTATTGCGCTTCGCTGAAAAGTATAATGTGAAATATTTCGCAGCGAATGAAGTATTCTATTTAAACAAAGAAGAATCAAATGCACACGATGTTTTACTGTGCATAAAGGAAGGTGAATTCAAATCTACACCCGTTGGTTACGGAAGAGGGTATCGTTATGGATTAGCCAACACTGAATTTTATTTTAAATCGCAAGATGAAATGAAATCAATCTTCCGTGATTTGCCGGAAGCTATTAATACCTTAACGGAAATAGTGGATAAGATTGAAAGCTATACACTTGAGCGAACTGTATTGCTGCCAAAATTTGATATTCCTGCTGAGTTTAAAACGGAAGACGATTACCTCCGTCATCTTACCTATGTAGGCGCTATGAAGCGCTATCCGGAACTTCCTGCTGATGTGAAAACTCGGATAGATTTTGAACTGGAAACGATTCAAAAGACTGGATATCCTGGATACTTTCTTATCGTACAAGACTTCACTTCTAAGGCGCGTGAGATGGGCGTATCCGTTGGGCCTGGTCGAGGTTCCGCAGCAGGTTCAGTGGTTGCGTATTGTAATGGAATAACAAACGTTGATCCGATAAAGTATGATCTTCTCTTTGAGCGTTTTCTAAATCCTGATCGTGTTTCACTTCCCGATATTGATATTGACTTTGACGATGAAGGTCGTGATAAGGTATTGAAATATGTAATCGATAAATATGGCAAAAATAAAGTAGCGCAGATTATTACCTATGGCACAATGGCTGCGAAATCATCCATTCGTGATTGTGCCCGCGTGATGGAGTTGCCCCTTTCAGACTCCAACCTTATTGCCAAAATGATTCCCGAACGGCCAGGCACTACGTTGGCAAAAGCATTTGAAGAAGTAAAAGAATTAAATGATCTAAAGAAGGGAAGTGATTTGCGTTCGGAGGTATTGAAGCAGGCTGTTATATTAGAGGGATCGGTTCGCAATACAGGCACGCATGCTTGTGGGGTGATCATCACACCAGATGATCTTACCAATCTTGTTCCGGTTTCAACCGCCAAAGATTCTGATATGTTGGTTACGCAATTCGACAACAGTGTGGTTGAAAGTGCAGGCATGTTGAAGATGGACTTTCTTGGCTTAACAACGTTGTCGATTATTAACACAGCATTAAAAAATATTAAGAAGAGTAAAGGTATTGAGATCAACATCGATGAGATTCCATTAGATGATTTAAAGACGTATCAACTTTTTCAACGCGGTGAAACAACCGGAACATTTCAGTTTGAAAGTGTGGGGATGCAAAAATATTTACGTCAGCTAAAACCAGATAAGTTTGAAGATCTTATTGCCATGAACGCGTTGTATCGTCCCGGGCCGATGGAGTACATTCCTGCTTTTATTAATCGTAAGCACGGTCGTGAACCAATCAAATATGATTTGGCTGAGATGGAAGAAAATCTTGCCGAGACATATGGTATTACGGTCTATCAAGAACAGGTAATGCTTCTCTCGCAAAAGCTAGCAGGCTTTAGTAAAGGCGATGCCGATATTTTGAGAAAGGCCATGGGTAAGAAGCAAAAGTCGGTGCTCGATAAAATGAAAGATAAATTCATTGATGGCTGTAAGAAAAATAATCACGCAAAAGAAATCTGTGAAAAAATATGGGTCGATTGGGAAGCCTTCGCGCAATATGCTTTCAATAAATCGCACTCTACCTGTTATTCATTGGTAGCATATCAAACCGCTTATCTAAAGGCAAATTATCCTGCGGAATACATGGCGGCTGTGCTGACACACTCACAAAATAATTTGGAGAACATTACCAATTTTATTGAAGAGTGCAGAAGCCTTGGTATTAAAGTACTTGGACCACATGTAAATGAATCGGGAGTTTATTTTGAAGTGAATAAAGAAGGACAAATTCGGTTTGGACTTGGTGCAATAAAGGGTGCAGGCGATTCTGCTGTGGAGGCTATTATAATAGAGCGAGATGCCAAAGGCGCGTACGAAGATATTTTTGAATTTGCGAAGCGTCTTAGTCAACGTTCGGTTAACAAGAAAACATTTGAATGCCTTGCTCTTTCAGGCGCATTTGATTGCTTCACTGGCATTCATCGCAGGCAATATGTATTTGCAAAAGATGGTGAGTTAAGCTTGTTGGAAAAAGCAATGAAATTTGCTGCGAAAACACAACAAGAAGAACAGAGTGCACAAGCAAGTTTATTCGGGGGCATATCGGGCATTGTAATGCCGAAACCCAAGATCGATCAGGTAGAGCCTTTCACAGAGATTGAAAAATTGAATCTGGAGAAAGAAGTAGTAGGTATTTACATATCAGGCCATCCGTTAGATAATTTCAGATTTGAGATGGATTCTTTCTGCACTGTTATTTGCACACAACTCAATGAAATTGAACCGTTGCTAGGGCGCGAACTTAAGGTGGGTGGTATTGTGACCGGTGTGGAGCATCGCACAACGAAAACAGGTAAGCCTTTCGGGAAATTTACATTGGAAGATTACAGCGGCAACACCAGCTTTGTATTGTTCAATGACGATTATTTGAAGTTCAAAAATTTTATGAACATTGGCTGGTTTCTTTTTCTGGAAGGTAGCGTTGTTAAAAATTCGTGGGGCCAACAAAACACAGAGTTTAAGATACGAAACATTGATTTGCTAAATGAGATAGGAGTGAAGCGTAGCAAGGGAGTTAAGCTGCGCATAAATGCTTCTGAAATTACGAAAGACTTGATTGGAAAAATTGAAGATGTTTGCCATGAATATTCTGGCAATACGCCACTGTATTTAAAAATTCGAGATGAAGCGGAAAATATTAATCTTGAACTACTCTCAAGAAAATTTCGCGTAAATCCAATTAACGACATGGTAGTGAAAATGAAAAAATCGGGTGAGGTAGAGGTGGAGGTTGTATTTTAGTTAATCGTTATCTGCTATCGTTAATTGTGGGCGTGCGCTTGAGAAGTTAACTGCACAAAATGGTTAAGCTGATTAACAGATAACGATTAACGTATAACCATTTCTGACAATTAACCGATACTAAACCTTACGGAATTGAACTATTCACTTTACCTTTAGGTTTTCAGACAGACATTAAAAATTAAACAATACAATAATGGGAAAAGCAATTGAAATTACCGATGCAAACTTTGAGGAGATCATCAATTCAGACAAACCAGTTTTGATCGATTTTTGGGCTGAGTGGTGCGGGCCTTGTAAAATGATCGGTCCTGTGGTTGAAGAACTTGCAGGCGATTACGATGGCAGAGCGGTAATTGGAAAATTAAATGTGGATGAGAACCCACAAGCAGCAGCACGTTTTGGTGTGCGCTCAATTCCCACTTTATTAGTTTTCAAAGGCGGACAAGTGGTAGATAAGCAAGTAGGTGCTGTACCTAAATCGGTGTTGAATCAAAAAATTGCAGCACAGGTTGGGTAGTCAACTTTGTTTGTGAGACTCATGTATCTCTAAATTTTGTTTTCGGTACATTATCCAAAGCGAACTTGAAGCAGGTTAACTACGAGCATGAGTATTGATATAAAACCCTGAAGAAATGCGTTGCCATTCTTCAGGGTTTATTTTTTTTTGATGTGTGTGAGATTCGTTTTTGATTTTTAGAAGTTTGGAAACGAACAAAGAATAAGCAATAAAGCGATTTGCTCAAAATCCGTTTTACTTATAGACAACGCCCTCCTTCATTACAAATCTTATCTTCTCTAACGTTTTAATATTTTGTAATGGGTTTTCATCGCTTGCAATTATGTCGGCCAGTTTTCCTTTTTCTATTGTGCCGATCTTGTCGCTCATTCCTAATATGCCAGCATTTGTAATAGTAGCCGATTTAATTGCCTCCATTGCTGGCATACCAGCTTCAACCATATAGCCAAACTCTTTTGCATTTTCACCATGCGGAAAAACACCGGCATCCGTACCGAACGCAATCTTTACTCCGCGTTTATATGCCTTGCCAAAAGTTTGTTGAATTTGCGGTCCGATCTCTAATGCTTTCGGCACTACTAACGGATGATAATACCCAGGCACATTTGCTTGTTGTGCTACAAACTTTCCAGCGGTAATGGTAGGCACAAAGAATGTACCTTTCTGAATCATTAAATCCATAATTTCTTCTGTCATTTTTGTGCCATGTTCTATGGTTGTGATGCCTGCCAATACAGCGCGCTTCATACCTTCGGCTCCATGTGCATGTGCTGCCGTGTGCATACCATAATCTTTTGCCGTTTCGATAATAGCCTTCAACTCTTCCTCTGTAAACTGTGGACCCGATCCATCTTTTGCAATGCTCAGTACACCACCCGTTGCAGTAATCTTAATCAAGTCAGAACCGTCTTTGTAACGCTGACGCACCGCTTGCCGAGCATCTTCAGGAGAATTAATAACACCTTCTTTCGGCCCTGGGTCGCCCATTAATTCTTTTCGAAAACCATTTGTTGGATCACCGTGGCCACCCGTTGTAGCAATTATTTTTCCGGCTGTAAAAATTCGTGGTCCTACAACTGTGCCTTGGTTGATAGCATTGCGCAATGCAATGTTTACGCCTGATCCGCCCAAATCACGCACCGTAGTAAACCCTGCCATTAATGTTTTCTTTGCAAAGACCGTTGCACGAAAGGCAACATCAGCATCATTTACAGTAAAGCGTTGCAGCGCCTGGTCTTTGCTTGTCTCGCCTTCTAAATGTACATGCATATCGATGAAGCCGGGCATAACAGTTTTCTTACTCAGGTCTATAAGTTTATCGTCTTTGCCTTGTTTTGAAAACCCTTTATCAAGGGCAACAATTTTATCACCTTCTATTATAATGGACATTTGAGTTTGA
Organism: Cytophagales bacterium; assembly: GCA_038241205.1. Taxonomy (GTDB): domain Bacteria; phylum Bacteroidota; class Bacteroidia; order Cytophagales; family Cyclobacteriaceae; genus Chryseolinea. The sequence continues at coordinate 8,261 of JBBRFY010000045.1, read as the reverse complement.
ATCTCATTTGTTTTTCCATCAATAAGGTTTCCACAGTGAATAATTGTCTTCTGTGCATTTGCGCCAATGAAACACAAAAGAGCAAAAAGGAGTAGGTATTTTTTTTTCATCTATTGATAACGAGTAGTTAGAATTAAGAAATGGCGATTTGTTATTTTTTTACGGATTAATTAAGTATTTCTGAATCATCTCTTTTAAAGCAGAAATTTCATCCTTCTTCATAGCAGCTGATTTAACATGAAGCATGAGTTCAAACATTACTTCCTTATCATAGCCGAGATTTGACGCAATGGTTGAGCAGAATAAAATTTCTTCCCGATACATGCGTTCATCAATCTTCATCAATTGAACAAGGCTGAATATGTAATCAAATTTTTGATCGTTAGTGAGATCGTGCGGCACAATAACTTCATGACGCTGCGTGAACAACGGAACGACTTGATCGGGATAAATTCCGTTCGCCCTTCCTATATTAATAATGTAATTTCGTTCGCGATCTGCTACTACTCCATCAATTTGAGCCAAGCTTATCAGCAACTTCATTTGGTTAAGTTCACGCATAGGTTGAAAGTTTAGGAGCGTTTTAGCATTTCTATTTCGCCCCTCAACCTAGTAACTTATGTACACATAACAAAGGCATGCCGAGAACAATCTTTAAGTATGTATAGATCGTTACGCCTTTAGAATTGATTACCTTTAAATTTCTATGTGCAATTCCCTATCAAAATGTCTAACGGTTTATATATGAAAACTTATAACATTCTATTTTTTATTGCGCTCTCTTTAATCAGTTGCCAACCGAAAAATGACGGAACTGGCGATGAAACATATTCAGAAAAATACAGACCACAATTTCATTTTACGCCAGCTAAGAATTGGACGAATGATCCGAATGGATTGGTTTATTATGAAGGTGAATATCATTTATTTTATCAATACAATCCTTACGGAGATACCTGGGGACATATGAGCTGGGGCCATGCCGTTAGTAAAGATATGTTGCATTGGGAGCATCTTCCAGTTGCGATAGAGGAATATCTTGATCCTGAAACAAACGACAGCACCATGATTTTTTCGGGTACTGCTGCGGTGGATAAAAATAATACCAGTGGTTTATGCGAAGGCAAGGATTGTCTTGTTGCGATTTATACATCGCACGTTCATAAAGACAATCAAGGTTTGAGGCAGCATCAAAGTCTGGCGTACAGTAATGATAAAGGAAGAACATGGAAGCGGTACGACAAGAATCCGATTTTAGATATTGAGCGAAAAGATTTTCGCGATCCAAAGGTATTTTGGTATGAGCCGCAACAAAAATGGGTAATGGCTTTAGTAGTTCCAGATTTATTTAAAGTACAACTCTATCAATCGAAAAATTTATTGCAATGGAGCTTGATGAGCGAGTTTGGAAAAGTGGGGGACACAACGCGAATATGGGAGTGCCCTGATCTGTATGAACTTCCGGTTGATAATGAACAAGGAAAATCAAAATGGGTGATTTCACTTTCCGGTGGACATCCAGCCGGATCTAACTTTGTGGGTATGCAATATTTTGTTGGCGAGTTTGATGGAACTACATTTTCATCAACGCAAACAAAGACAAAATACGTTGATCATGGAAAAGATTTTTATGCCGGCATTGTATTCAACAATGTAAAAGATCGAACAGTAATGCTCGGTTGGGCAAATAATTGGACGTATGGAAATCGTACACCTACCGCACCGTGGCGCGGTGGTTTTTCGTTGCCAAGACAACTATCATTGAAGAAAAAAGATGACGAATATTTTCTTATTCAAAGGGCAATTGAAGAATCGAAAAATATTCGTGGCGAAGAGATAAAAGATCTGGAAAAATTTACAGGTGGCTCTCTCGAAATAGAATTGGAATGGACTTATGGTGATGGGCCGATACTTGAATTATTTTCAAACCAGGATGAGAAGACCACTATTGAAATGCGCGGTAACAGTGTGTTTGTAAATAGAATAGAATCAGGCAATATTGATTTTCATTCTGATTTTGCGGGTAGTGATTTTGCAACGGTAGATACTACGAATCAAAAATTGTCGTTGCACATTTTTGTTGATCAATCTCTCATTGAAGTTTTTGTGAACGATGGTGCCGCAACGATTACCAGTCAAATTTTTCCGAAGGGAGAGAATGTGATGCACATTCCAATGAAAGAGAATATTAAAAATCTAAAGGCTTGGGAATTGAAATCGATTTGGAAATAGATATTAAGATTACCGCTGTTCTCTTTTATTTTTTATATCGGTAATGGCCAATGATTTTGAACTGAAACAAACAATCAGCCAACACTTGTCCGCCACCGATATTGTGAACGATCAGGTATCGAGCCTTATCGTTCGATTTTTTATTGACAACAAGACCAATGTGGGTAACACCACCGCCTAAATCCCAACACACAACATCACCGGGAAGGTAATCACTTGGGTTTATTGTTTTCGACTTCACTTCGCCATGTCGAACAAAAAATGTCATGAGATTTGGGACACGTCTGTGGTCAATATTTTTATCCGTCTTGGTTAATCCCCATTTCTTTGGGTAAAGATTAAAGTTTGCTTTCATATCTTCATGTACTTCTTTCTGAAGATCGATTCCGACTTTTCTATACGCCCGAATAACAACATCAGTACAGACGCCTTTGTTACTAGGCACATCTCCGTTTGGATACGGTATGCTGAAATACGTTGGATCATAGGTAACGTTTTGATTTGTTAAAGCAATGGCAGCGTTTGAAAGACTGTCGTAGAAAGTATTTTGTGATTGCGCTGAATGTCCAAGACTTAGAAAAAAGATTAAGCCTAAGATTATATTTTTCACTCTATCGTTTTAGGATTCGAATTTGAAATCAATAGATTAAGACGTTTTAATTTGTGAGGACGCATTTTTATACCACCTTCACCAACTCCCTATGCCCCACCCATGTAAATCTCTTATTTACATATTCAGGATTGGTGAACGATGCATTGCCAGATGGATTACCTCCGGTAACATGGAAGTCAGAGAAGGCTGCGTTTTGATTCATGTAAATGCCTCCTGTTAAATTAAACGATACGGGTGTTGCTGCTAAACTCATTTCATCCGCAATCTTTTCTTTCACAACGGCATCAGTAGTGTAGGCACCACAAGAGATGGCACCATGATGTTCTGCCATTTCTTTGGCTAACGCAATAGATTGATCGGTATTTTTTGTTTTGATTAACAATGCAATCGGCCCGAAAAGCTCTTTGCTAAAAATATCTTTATGTGCTGCCTCTACTTCTACAATAACAGGCGTTGCCACTCGCGCATTCTTGAACATCGGATTTTCAAATGAACGCGATTTCAACCACACTTTTCCAGGAAGGTTCTCTGCAACCAAAATGCGTTCACTAGTTTTTTTACTTTGCACTGCGCCCAATACATGCGGTCCTGCTTTCGGATTATCAACCAATCCATTAATGTTGTCAACAAGCTTTTGAGCAACTTCATCAAACGACAATGTACCAGCAGAAGTTTTAATACCTTCTTCCGGAATAAAAAAGTTTTGGGGCGCAGTGCACATTTGTCCGCTATATAAGTTGAGAGAGAACGCTAGGTTCGCGGCTACCTTATCTGCATCATCCACTGAATCAAGAATCACTGAATTCACTCCTGTCTTTTCAGTGAAGACCATTTTACCTTTCAACGCTTCAAGGTAATCTCCAAACACAGCATTGCCAGTGAAGTCGATGAGTTTTACTTGAGGATGTTCCGCTAATTCTTTTGTTATCATTTTGTCAGCAGTATCTACCGCCAACTGACAAATATTCGGATCAAAATTATTTTCTACCAATACCTTTTGAATCTCTGCTACAAAAATGGCGATAGGTAAAATGGCACCAGGGTGTGGTTTAACAATTACCGAATTACCGGTCATCAAACTTCCATAAATTCCGGTAACGGAATTCCAGGTAGGAAAAGTAGAGCAACCAATCACAATAGAAATACCTTTTGGCACAGCTCGCCATTCTTTATTAACCTGAAGATTAAATTTACCCATCGGCTTATCCCACAAAGCATGGGCTGGAAATCGCTGCAACTCTTCGTAGCCAGCAGCAATCGCTTCAAGTGCACGGTCAGCTGCGTGCGGGCCTGATGCCTGAAACGACATCATGTATGCTTGCCCCGTGGTGTGCATAGTAGCATATGCAATTTCAAAAAATCTAGTTTTAACACGTTCTAATGATTCCACTAAAATACCTGCTCGGTCTTGCGCACTTACCTTTCGCCAAATATGGAATGCATTTGTTGATCGATCGATCAAGGTATCAACGGAGAACGATGGATATGAAATACCCAACGCATCTTGTGTGTAGGGAGATTCTTCTTCTCCAATCCAACCCACAGGATTATTTTGTTTTAACTCATCAAACTTTTTTCCTAATGTAGATTGAAATTTTTCTCTTCCATCGTTATCAGCATTGTCGCCATAATTTGCAGGAGAAGGATTCTCAGGAAAGGCTGCAAAGAAAGTTCTTTCGTGCAATGCTTCAATTGCTTTGAGAAGTAAAGCTTGGTGTTTATCAAAAAGGCTCATTTGGAATTATTTTTTAATATTAACAATCATCTTTATAAAAACAGAATCTAAATCCTTTAATAGAGGAATTCCACGTCATTGCGAATCCGTCTCGGATGAAGCAATCCCCCAACTACAACGTGCGCATTTCATAGCTTCGGGTTTGCTTCGACAGCATGTCACGCTTCTCGCGTGCCGCTTCCTCGCAATGACGATTTGTGAGGTTATTTCTGTGCTCCAAAAACTTTCTTCAACAATTCCGTTGTTCGCGCCAATGGATCTTGACGAATATTCTTTTCTTCTTTTGCAATCATAATAAACAATCCTTCAATGGCACGGTCGGTTGCGTAGTCATCGAGATTGGGATTTACTTTTTGAACAAACGGAACTTTGTTATAGGTATTTACCAAATCACCATAATATTTTGTGGCGTTCACCCTGTTCAATGAAGCTTGAATAACGGGTTTAAATTTTTCTACTAGTTGTGCTGTTGTAGTTCGTTTTAAAAATTGCGTTGCGGCATCAGGTTCTCCTTTTAAAATGCTCCAAGCATCTTGAATCGTTAACTGACGAATGGCATTTACGAAAATAGGTTTCGCTTCTTTCGCAGCATCTTCTGCACCACGATTAAGCGATAGCACAAACTTATCGACCTCATTACCCAAACCGATCTGACGAAGCTTGTCCTCAACCTTTTTTACCTCAGGCGGAAACGGAATTTTTATTTCGGCATTGCCAAAATAACCATCCAATTGCGATACCAAATCAGAACCTTTTGAAATACCTTTTACCAGTGCTTCTTTTAATCCTTCGCCAACTTCGGCTGTAGAAGGTTGCTGATCACTGCCAATCGCTTTGTTAACTTCTCCTAGTGTTTGGTTAATCTGTGCAGAGGTGCATGAAGCAAGGACCGATAATACGATAAGTAAAGTTGTTATTCGTAGCATAAAAGTTTAGAGTTCAAGGTTTAACGTTCCAAGTTCAAAGCTAACGTAAATCACCTTTGTTACATCACATTCAAGCAAGCGTTTCTCTTGTAATATCCGCAATATTTTTACAACCGGTTAAGCCCATGGTGAGTTCAAAGTCCGTCATTAAATTTCTTACCACTTCGTACACACCTTGTTGTCCGGCAATTGCCAAACCATAAACATACGGCCGGCCAATGCAAACGGCCTTTGCTCCAAGGGCTATGGCTTTAAAAGCATCTGCTCCTCCGCGAATTCCACTGTCAAGTAGTACTGGAATTTTCTCATTGATTACCTCTACTATTTTTGGCAACGCTTCCATCGTACTGATCGCGCCATCTACTTGTCGCCCGCCATGATTGGAAACAATTATTCCATCCATACCAGCATCCATCGCTTTGCGTGCGTCATCAGAATGGAGAATACCTTTTAGTAAAATAGGAAGATTCGTATGTTGACGAAGAAATTTCAAATCATCCCACGTTGTGCAAGGGTTAGAATACGTTGAAACAAATTTCTGCACAGCCTTTATGGGCTTACCCGATTTGAGCTTTTGAAAAAATCCATCACCAGGATAATTTTTTATCATGTTGATCAAACCTAAAATAGATTGAACCGTAATTTTTCGTTTTACATCATTTGTATCATCTTCTTCCAACATTTTTTGAAAAATAGGATCGGAAGTATATTGCGCAATACCTTTGCCTTCCATAAAAGGTAAATACGCTAATTCCAAATCGCGCGTGCGCCACCCTAACAACGTTGTGTCTAGTGTTACCACAATGGCAGCGCATCCGCACTTTTCTGCGCGCTGCACTAAACTGGCAACCAAATCATTTGATTTACTCCAATACAATTGAAACCAGTGCGGACTATTACCCATCACAGCTGCGCATTCTTCCATGGGCTTAGAAGCCTGATTTGAAAAAATATACGGAACGCCTATTTGTGCGGCAGCTTTAGCAACCGCAACATCTGCTTCGCGATGCACCATCTCTAACACACCAACCGGTGAAAGTAAAAACGGTGAAGGAAGTTCCTGACCAAATAAGGTAATGCTGGTATCGCGTTCGCCAACATTGCACAACATGCGCGGAACGATTTTATATTTTTCAAACGCTTCTCGATTTGCGCGAACAGTACTTTCATTGCCTGCACCACCGGCTATGTAGGCAAATGCCTCCGGGCTAATTACTTTTCGCGCAGATTCTTCAAGTGTTGTCAAATCAATATTTACGTTCGGTTTTTTGCCGGAGAATCCATTGATATAAATCTGGCGTTGCCAATCAAGTGCGGAGGGTATCTTCTTCATAACGACTAAGGTAACATCGCCCTACATTGCGACAAAGATTAAAGCGGTAAAAGGATAATACTATTCCATCATTTATCGCAACAAAAACCGCAACTTTCTGTTCATGCTAAATTGTAAACTATATTTCACAATTTTAAGCTTATAACTTTGAACCTTAAACTTTGAACCTTAAACCATGAAACCCATTCTTGCAGAACTGCTTACTATAGGCGATGAAATTTTATACGGACAAATTATTGATACCAACTCGCAATGGATGGGGATAGAGTTAAGCAATGCAGGCATTAGGGTAATTCGCAAAACCAGTGTGGGCGATCAGGAAGATCAAATTCTTACCGCTTTCGCGGAAGCAGAGAAAAGAGCAGACATTGTTTTGATAACGGGCGGCCTGGGGCCTACCAATGATGATTTAACAAAGCCATTACTTGCAAAATATTTCAATTGCGAATTGAAGATACATGACGAAGCGCTCGCAGAGGTAACAGAATTTTTTGAAAGCAGGGGTCGCGAACTGACAGAGATTAATCGCCAACAGGCGGCTTTACCTATTTGTTGTGAAAAAATAACCAATGCAATTGGTACAGCTCCCGGCATGTGGTTCGAACGAAATGGAAAAATTTTTATGTCGATGCCGGGCGTGCCACACGAAATGAAAAAAATGATGACGGAACTGGTTATTCCCAAATTACTGAAGACGTTTCAAGTGCCTGTAATTTATCATAAACTAATACAAACCATCGGACAAGGAGAATCTTTTCTGGCTGAAAAAATTTCCGATTGGGAAGCCTCTTTACCAAGTCACATTAAGTTAGCGTACCTACCTAGTCTTGGTGGAGTGAAACTTCGGCTTACGTGCTTTGGCGATTCATTGCCTTTACTTGAAAAGGAAGCGGATGAATTAATTGAAAAATTAAAGCAACGCATCGGACAATTAATTTTTGGTTATGGAACCGATCCGATTGAAGTGGTTATTGGAAACACATTGCGTGAAAAGAAATTGACCCTTGCCGTTGCAGAAAGTTGTACGGGCGGATACCTCTCTCATTTAATTACGAGTATTCCGGGAAGCTCCGATTATTTTTTGGGTGCGATGATTCCGTATGCATACGAAATTAAAATGCGGCAACTCGGTGTAAAACCTGAAACGCTTGAACAGCATGGAGCCGTAAGTGAACGTACCATTATTGAAATGGCGAATCTTATTCGTGCAAAATTCAATACTGATATTGGTGTTGCCACCAGTGGCATTGCTGGGCCTGGTGGAGCAACCGATGACAAACCCGTGGGCACAGTTTGGATTGCATACTCAGACAAACACCACACCATCACAAAGAAATTACAACTATCGAAAGATAGAATGATTAACATCAAGCTGGCTTCCACATCCGTGCTGAATTTAATTCGTACGAGTCTGCCGATTTC
>JBBRFY010000044.1:0-21969 GCA_038241205.1 Cytophagales bacterium | reverse complement strand
AGAAATCTAAGGCAACTACTCCTTCTCAACTTCCCTATTTAAAAGAAAACGTAAACCCTTACAGAGGTAAGATTCTAGCGGTGGTAACAAGCACTGATAGCATGGTTAATAGTGGAGAACCAACGGGCTATGAACTGACTGAATTGTCTCGTGCTTATTATGTATTTCTGGCAAATGGATTTCAAGTAGATATCGCCAGTCCGTTGGGGGGCGAACCACCTGTAGTAATTGATAGCGATGATATGAAATCATTTGATTATGCTTTTCTAAATGATTCAATTGCCCAAAGCAAAGTGAACAGTAGCATTGCGATGAAAGATGTTGATTCGAAGGCGTATCACGCTGTCTATTTTGCCGGAGGCAAGGGTACCATGTTTGATTTTCCTGAGAATAAAGATATTCAGTCTCTTGTAAGAGAATATTATGAGGCTGGAAAAGTTGTCGGTGCAGTATGTCATGGACCAGCAGCGTTTATAAATGTCACGCTAACCAGTGGAAGACCCTTACTAAGTAATCGAAACATCAGTAGCTTCACGAATGAAGAGGAGCTATTATTAATTCCGGAAGCAAAGGAAATATTTCCATTTCTACTACAAGATAAACTGATAGAAAATGGTGCTCAATTTAATGAAGGTCCGATGTATTTGAACACGGTGACTAAGGATGGCCTTCTGGTGACAGGTCAAAATCCTTGGTCCACATGGGCTGTCGCTGAATCAATGATTGAACTACTCGGCTATACACCTAAAATTCGCGAAGTCACAGCAGAAGAGAACACGATAAATATTTTAGGAGTGTACGAAGCCCAAGGATTTGATGAGGCAAAAAAGACGATTCACGATTATTGTTCAAAGGAAAGTATGGATATTGATCGAGAACTTCTGGCAGTACATAGCATGGTGGCGGCTATGCAATTTAAAGTCTCAAAATCACTTGATTTGATTCGTTTGCTTTCGTTTAGCAATTGTCAAGTCCAGAAATAGGTTTGCATATTTTGTAAACTTAAAAACAACCTGAATTGATACCTGTCGACATAGTCCTAGAACATGCTTGACCGGAAAAAGGCTGGATGAGTACGATGAAGGCACCTCCGTTATAAGTCTGAGTGGTCAGCCATTCGCCAGTCTACAAGATCCCGTACACAGAGATGTTCAGGTAAGGAAAAGCATTGCCCAAAACTCTCAAAAATTTTTACGGACTTGTGTATGTCTAAAACCACCCCTAGCTATGCCGCTATACTTTTGTGTATACGGATAGTTGCGTTTTTTCTGATTTATCAAAACGTTTAATGAATGTACAATGCTGACAAAACTCTTCAACTCGAACACCATTCAAAAAACCATCTCTCATTTTTATAAATCGTTCACTGTTCAAGATATCGCTCAATGATTGCTCTTTTACATTTCCCAAATTAATAGCAGCATCTTTGTCTAAGCAACAAGGAACAACAGAACCATCAGCATGAATACCTATGTGATTGACTGCACCGTGGCAGCGTCCTTGCGTACCCTGATGTGGTAATAAAAAAGATGGCCACTCAAAACGAGAATCAAAATGTAAGTAAAGTCTGTTCCAAATATTTTTAGATTTTATTGCACCAGTCTCGATGTTTCGATTAATTATAATATTAAAGAACGACTCTATCTTAATAAATATATCTTCGTTGTCAGACTCATTGCTTTGTTGATTCCATAATCTAAAATTAGTATACAGTGCTGGCCGTATTTCGTGCGCTGATTTTGCGAATTCAAATATTGGTAATAGGTATGGTTCGATATCACGATCAGGAAAATTGTCTTTAAAAACCTGCAGCGAGAAGTTTACTTGTCGTATACATTTTGCATTTATAATACGCTCACTATATCGCTTAATCAAAAGACCGTTTGTGGTAAGATCAATTTGAGTATTATACTTTTCGCAAATCGCCAAGATCTCTAAAAATTTAGGATGCGCAAGGGGTTCACCCAACAAGTGTAAACAGATAATTTCCGCGAGTGGCGCAACCTCTTTAAGGATGGACTCAAATTCAATAATATCCATTAACTTCTTATCTTTTTCTACCACAGGGCAAAACGAACATTGCACATTGCAAATGTTTGATATTTCCAGATAGATCTTTTTAAACATGCTTGTTTGCGATTTTAACTTCGTGTTGTCCTAAACTTAACCAATGCGTTCATCTTAAATTTTAAGGTTCAAAATTACAGGTATTTTTATGAATCTGAATCTTCAGGGTTACTGTACATAAATTGCTTAATCCTGAAATACCTTTACACATTTCGTAAAAAGCACAAAGAAGGAATAGAGAAGGTTCCAGCAAAGTGCACGAGCCGAGTACGATTGCCGATTTAATATTTTTTCGTTTCATTTTGAGCATAGGGATTTTCATTGTGTGATGATTGCTCCGATAATGGCATCGGTGCTTCACTGGTTCATCGATAACTTTATCAAAAAGAAATAGAGTGGTTGCGCGTAAAAAAAGAAGAAATTCAATATTCAAATTGAGGAGTAATCACCACACTTATTGTTTAGACGATTTAAAAGTTAGATGAGCATTTTTCGGATTCAACAATCAAAAAAAAATGCAGAAATCTTAAAATGCTCAACAACTACATTATAAAAATTTGATCGTTAATTTGGCCAATAGTGATTGGCAACGCCATTGGCCTTTTTTATTTGGGTAAAGAATCTTTCACAACGTTCTAAAATGTTCCACATTTTTGTTAATTCGTAATCCACAATGTCAAGTTAGAATTATTTTGGCTGGAGAATTGCTAACAGTTGCTCCAACTACAATTCTAAAACACTAAATCAAAATTTTATGAAATTAATTCAAATCACAACACTCGCGTTGATTATGATTGCGGGCACGGCAAGTGCACAGTCTTTTAATCTAGGCGTTAAAGGCGGCCTGAATGTTTACACTATAAATGGCACCAATGATGGAGGGTACGATGCAAAACCTTCGTTTCACATTGGCTTATTAGGCCACATTCACATGGCTGATCATTTTGCCATTCAACCTGAAGTAGTTTTTTCATCTCAAGGTGCAAAATATGGCGACAACCTTAATCTAAATTTAAACTATGTTAACGTACCGTTGCTGTTTCAATATATGTTTGACAATGGTTTTAGATTTCAGGGAGGGCCACAACTTGGTATTTTGGTTGGAGCCAAGGAAGATGGCAATGATGTGAAGAACAATTTTAACGGTGTCGATCTTGGATTAACCATCGGTGCCAGTTATGTTCATCCGCCTACAGGTTTTGGTGTAGATGCTCGATACAACCATGGTGTCAGCAACATTAGCGAAAATAAAACAATTGATAAATATAACCGCGGATTTCAACTGGGTGTTTTCTACCTGTTCAATCACAAATCGTAAATCGATTAGAGATTTAAAAAGCGCGACAATAACTATTGTCGCGCTTTTTTTTTAAAACGATGTCTTATAAATTGTTACATTGCTGAAATCAAAAATTAAACCCTTACCTAAAAAAATTATGACTGCTCCTTCTTCCCCTAAAAGAATTACTTGGATTATCGGGTTAACACTTGGCATCTTAGGAATAATCGGACATTACGCTCGTGTTGACTTCCTCACGGAGTATAACTATGCGCTCCTGTTAGCAGGATTTATTGTGCTTGCTGTTGGCACAACGTTTAGAGAAATTTAGTGAAGCCATTCAGAACACTTTGCAATTATTGATGCTATTTTAAATCGTAAATTTTCTGCTTAGGCTTTTTTGTAAGCTGATGATGAACTTCTGAGCGATACAATACACTTATCATACTTTTCTACTTTGCTCCTTGTATGTATACTCTGAAAATTGACGGTGAAAAAATCAGTGAAATAGTTAAGCGATAATAAAGACCGATGATACAAGCAAAAGGATATGCCGCACAATCTCCAACCACAACGTTAGCGCCCTGGAATTTTGAAAGACGCGAAGTGGGTTCACACGATGTTCAATTCGATATTCAATTTTGTGGCGTTTGCCATTCCGATCTTCATCAGATTCGAAACGAATGGTTCCCCGGAATTTTTCCGATGGTACCCGGCCATGAAATTGTGGGGCGTGTGATTGCGGTGGGCGAACAAGTGACGAAATTTAAGATTGGTGACTTGGCCGGCACAGGTTGTTTGGTTGATTCATGCAGAACGTGTGAAAATTGTAAAGATGGATTAGAACAATATTGTCTTAATAATTCTGTCGCTACCTATAACTCACGCGGTAAAGATGGTGTGCCTACCTATGGTGGCTACTCCAATACCATTGTGGTACATCAAGATTTTGTTTTGCATATATCCGATAAACTATCACTACCAGCAGTGGCTCCGTTGTTGTGTGCCGGCATTACTACCTATTCTCCTCTTCGGCATTGGAAAGTTGGTAAAGGCCATAAACTCGCTGTCTTAGGCTTGGGTGGTTTAGGCCACATGGGTGTGAAATTTGGAGTGACTTTTGGCGCGGAGGTTACGGTGCTTAGCACGTCACCATCTAAGGAAGAAGATGCAAAAAAATTAGGAGCACATAAGTTTGTTGTAACCACGGATGCAGAACAGGTAAAAAATGTAAAAGGATATTTTGATTTTATACTCGATACTGTTTCTGCTCCACACGATGTTAAGCTTTACTTATCGATGTTAAAAACAAACGGCACACAAATCATGGTGGGCATACCACCGGTACCCAGCGAAGTTCCGGCATTCAGTCTTATGGCCGGAAGAAAAAGTTTAGCAGGATCCGGAATCGGTGGCCTTCCTGAAACTCAAGAAATGTTGGACTATTGCGCTGAACATAATATCGTTTCTGATATTGAATTAATTGACATAAAAGATATTGAAACTGCTTACCAACGAATGGTGAAAGGAGATGTTCGATATCGATTTGTAATTGATATGGCCACTCTTTAAAGTTGATCGTTAAAATAAAAGGCAATTTTTATCAGTGTTACTTATAATATGCGCGAGTAAATTTGATTCATCTATTTGGTTTAACAATTACTGTATCGTTCATTAAAAACGGAATCGTGTATCACCAAAGTCTGGCTCTACTTTTGGAAACTTATCTGCAATTTTAATCCAGTCTTCTTTCTTTATTTGCGTTTGATAAAGATAAACGGACGTCAAATTAGATAACGACTTCAATTTGATAAATCCATCTATTGATATCGAAGTATTGGCAAGGTTTAAATATCGAAGGTTTTTAAGATTTTTAAGTTCCATTAATCCAGCATCTGTTATTGCAGTGTGGTCCAAACTTAAGCGTGTTAAATTTTCAAATGTTCCAATGTGATGCAATGCGTTGTCGGAGATCTTAGTACCTCCGAGTTTCAGCCAAATAATATTTTTCTTCAACGGGTAAAGTAATTCTAAAACATCATCTGTTGCTAATGGCAACGCAGCGAAACTAACGGATAGGTAATTACTTTCGTCACCAACAGGCACTATCGCAATGTTCATTTTCCTCAGCCTTTGAATTAGCGAATCGGATACCTCACCGATTTTAGTATCTGGAATATCATTATTACTGAAAATAGCGTTTTCACGTTTTGCTTCCAGTCCTTTCAAGATGGCCTGTATGGCTTGCGTTTGAATGGTTTGATTTACTTTTTTATCAAACGAAGCGCCTTCACCAATCCACCATTGCAGCAACTGTACTTCGGCCGGTGTTATTTGACTTTGCTCTTTTGGTGGCATGTGATGTTCATCATTCATCGGCAGGTAAATGCGTTTTATCAATTCGCTTTCAAATGGATTTTGTAAAACAATTGTCTTCCCATTTTTTCCACCCTTAATAATGCCTTCTGGTAAATCCAACCGAATGAAATCACGATATTAAATTAATTTTTTTATGAATATCGTTTTCGCAGAACCTGCATCATGTGTATATTAATTTCCCATTGATTCGCAACGGGTTGGCGAGTGTACGGAAGCGTAGGCATATAATCTGCTGGGCCAAACTCGGTGAGAAAGGTAATTTGTTTTCCGTCTTTTTTCTTTTGTTCAACCACAGCATCCCACCAGGCGAAATGTGCTTTTAGCGCATCCCCCCATTCTGGTGCACGCGGATCGTTTACCTGAGGTCCTTCTGGATGACCGATGCGCGAATGAATATGATCGGTGCGACTCAACGCAAGCTTTACTGTCTCAGCTTGATCACCCAAATAAGATTCATGCACGTTGCACCAATGTGAAATATCAAGTGTTAAACGAAGCTCTGGAATTTTTTCTATGAACGTACGCGCAACAGGTGCTGAATACAGAATTCTACTACGATGTGTTTCGTGATAAATCGGAACGTTCTGCGCTCGCGAAACTTTCGTGCTGTAGTCGATGAAGGTTTTATTTTGCTCGAATGAAAAGAAATCTTTTCCCGAGTGACAATTAATGTAAACGGGTTTCAATGCTGCTGCTGCCGCAAGATTAGTTTGAAACTGAACCAAATGTTTTTGATAATCACTATCGGACCCTCCTACTAAGAATCCAACTTTCAATCCGTATTTAGAGAGTGACGCAAAAAGTTTTTCACGATCATCTTTATCTGTTGGATACCATGTTTCAATTCCATCGTAGCCTTCTTGTTTTACTCGCGCACAATATTCTTCCGTGTTTCCGGCAAACCCCCAGCTAGTAGCAAAGACTAGCATGGAGAATGAGGAAGTGGATGATGCACTTATTGGTTTTGCAACTGTGTCCACAGCATTGATAAGTAGACCCGTGGTAAGGGCTGAGGAGGTTTGAATAAATTGTCGTCTGCTGAAGCTCATTATTTTTGGTTATACTGAAAAGTGAAAACTACCCAACTAACTAACTAACTAGGGCACAAAGGTTCACAATGTTAAAGTATCAACTTATAATTTCATGAATCACTCGTCCATGAACATCGGTTACCATGGCTGGAAAATTGAAAGGCGTGATAGAAAGTACAACCCCAAGCGGATAGCGTTTGTATTCACAATCCACACCGCTGCTTACTTCCAGTTTTTCCTGCTCGTAGATTTGAGGGAAGGATGTAGCGAATTCCAATACTTCAATTCCTTTATCAATTTCAGCGCGGCTCTCGGCTATCGTTTTTCCGTTTTCAAGATGAATAAGCTCAGATAGTTCCTGTATATTTTTCTCCAGTAATGTTTTAAATCGAAACAAAATCTGAACGCGCTCTTTTACAGGAGTAGTAGACCAACTTTTAAAAGCTTCTGTTGCTATGCTTACAGCATGATCAACTTGTTTGCTGAGAAGCGGATGGCACAGCACCAATGGAAGAACCATCTAACGAAGAGTAAACTTCAATAATTTTTTCATGTTCAGGATTAGCGGTGATGCCACCAATATAATGCCCTGTTATTTTTTGGTCTATTGTTGTCATACTGTTTTTAAGATTTAATTCCACTACTATTACTCATGGCATACTGGTGTGTATTGCAATAGAGCTTACTATAAATATTGAGAGATGGACGACTGGTTGAATATTTCCGATGGATGAGAAGTATGGCAGCACCTTTTTTTAATTTTAAGTACTTCGCTGTTTTGGCATCTGCTTCCATGGCGCGTATCTCTTGCTCCATACCTGTTATTTCAATGTGATGCTGTTGCGCGAGAAATTCAAAAAAAGAATTGGTGATTTTAAATAAGCGCGTAAACTTGGGAAGGTTGAGATTCGGAATATAAGTAGTTTCAAACATCACAGGATCCTTCTCAATAAAACGAACGCGCGAAAAAGAAATACAGCCTGCTTTGGTTTCCGTGTCCGACAAGGGAAAAAAGAATTCACCAGGCCAAGTTGAGAGTTTCGGAACTTGTACGGACAAGGCAGAAGTAGCGGAGCCATTCACCGAAGCCGAAAAGCCCTGAAAATTCAACACCCCTAAGGAACGGCTCTTTGCAGCCACAATACTTCCTCTACCGCGTTGTTTCACAATGTAGCCTTCCTTTTCTAAATGAGATAAGGCCAGTCTTACTGTAGAACGCGCCAATTTAGTAGTACTAATACGCGATCCTTCGTTGGTTGATAAAGAAGTGCGCAGCATTATCTCCTATCCTGGAGGACACAACGCAGGCTTTGGTGATACAACGAAACAATTGTTTATAGAAATTTATGCTGCCATTGCTGCGGGCAAACAACCGGAGCATCCAACCTATCCAACCTTTGCTGATGGCTTGCGTGAGTTGCTGCTCTGCGATAAGATTATTGAAAGTGACAGAAAGCAAGCGTGGGTAAAAGTGTGAGGAGTATTTACGATTTTGGATTTGCGAGGTGCGATTTGCGAAACGAATAACGATCAACTAACAACAAATAACAAACTACCACCACTATGCTTGATCTTGGATTTGTAAGTGCCATACTCGCGGATTGTTCGTTTGAAGAAGTGATCGACTTTGCATCGGCTGAACATTTTAAATGTGTGGAGATGATGTGTTGGCCAAAAGGCAAGGCCGAGCGAAGGTATGCGGGCATCACCCACATTGATGTTGACCATGTTGAAACCAATCATATTCAGGATTACCTCCAACAAAAAAACGTTTACATTTCAGCTTTAGGATATTATCCTAACCCATTAGATGCCGATGAGGAAAAAGCTGCGATGTACATCAACCACATCAAGAAAGTTATTCGAGCATCAGCTCGTTTAAAAATTAATAAAGTAAATACCTTCATCGGAAGAGACCCAAAGAAAAGTCTTCGCGAAAATTTCGATGGCTTCAAGAAAGTATGGCCATTATCAAACTGGCAAGTGATGAAGGAGTGAAAATTGGCATTGAAAATTGTCCGATGTTTTTTTCAACCGATGAGTGGCCAGGGGGTAGAAACCTGTCGATCAGTCCGGTGATCTGGGAAGAAATGTTTTCGATCATACCGGATTCGAATTTTGGATTAAATTACGATCCATCGCACATGCTGTGGCAACAAATGGATTATGTTCAACCCTTATATGAATTCAAAGACCGCATTCATCATATTCATTTAAAAGATGCCAAGATCTATCGCAATAAATTAGACCGTGTGGGCATCCTTGCAACACCGTTAGAGTATCATTCGCCAAAACTTCCAGGCCTGGGCGACATCAATTGGAATCATTTTTTCACCGCCCTCACCGACATTCGCTATCGCAGACCAGTTTGTATTGAAGTAGAAGACAAGCATACGAAGGAAGCAAAGCAGATGTTCTGGAAGCCATTCGTACGAGCCGCAATTATTTGGGGAGGCACGTCTGTTTTTAATATGATTCAATACAGGACTTATACACGCGCAAACAGGGTTCACCAATCGAGTTACGTTAAAGGCGATCGGTATGCATGTAAAACCTTGTACCAAACATCCATCAAAAACAAAGCAATAGCATTGTACAAAGCTTGCCCAGGCGGCTAGCATCAATGGCAAGTATGGCTACACAACGAGTTTACTGTGATACATTTTACCCGATTTGAATGCTGTTTTTGCATTGCAAATCATCAACTTGATAAATTATATTTTACCTATTTTTAAGCAATTCAATTTACGATTAAGAGCTAACGTAGATTACTCAACAACTGACTCTATTACTATTTGAGTCTATTAATGTTTGAAAAAAAGAGTTGGAAGTAATAAATGGACAGGCAATAAATAATAGAAAAAAACCCAACTTCAATAAACGTCAACTTAATTCATTAGAATAGTTTCCGCTTAGAACAATGGAATTTTCTTATAACTCTTTTTCTGGTACTCACTCGGAGTAAGCATTACAATACGCTTAAATTGTTTGTGGAAATGTGATAAGTTGTTAAAGCCACTGCAAAAACAAACTTGTGATACGTCCATATTTCCCTCCATCAACAATTCACACGCATAGGCAATACGTGTTTCGGTAAGGTATTGGAAATAACTTTTGCGGGTACGAGTCTTAAAATAACGACAAAAAGCTGGAGCCGAGTGATTGGTTAGTGCCGCCACATCATTCAGCGAAATAGAGCCTCGAAAATTCTCCACGGTATACTGATAGACTCTATTTATTTTTTGTGAGGATTTTTCATGAGCGTTGCTTTCATAATTCACCGGATTGAGGTAAATGAATTCATGCGACTTTGCCATCACATCAAGAATGGCGAGCAACTCCAAAATAGATGCTGTTGTATCCCTATCTTTCAGAAGAGGAAGTCGTTCAGCCAGCTCGTCACGCACACCACCGATAAACTTTAACCCTCTTAAGCCATGATCGAGAAGGTTCCGGATATGATTGAATTCCGGAATGTTAAAAAAACCATCACCCAGAAAATCATCTCGAAACTGCACTACTACCGACTCGGGTATTTCGTCAGGGCGCGATGAATAATAATCACGATCCTGTTGACGCGTGTGTGGAAGATTTTTGCCGAAGAGAAGAATCTCTCCCTCTTCAATGTTACGAATACAGTTCCCAATAAAGTTGGTACCCTTTCCCTTTATACAATAGAGCAGTTCTATTTCCGGGTGATAGTGCCACGGGTTACTAAGAGCAATATCATCTCCTTTTACCACTATCGATTTCTGTAGTGGAGGGATGATTTTGAGCAAATGAGGCTTTTGTAATGACAGCTTAGGCATGTGTTGTAAATAAACATTTATTATACTAAAAAATAAACATAATGTAAATATAGAATCTAATTTAGTCAAAATCAGACATCATGTTCCAATGTCGTTTCCTTAAGCTTCCATACCCTCTTCCTTTTGGAGAGGGCAGGGTGAGGTTTAAAAAAAAGAAAGCTTAAGGAAACGACATTGCATCATGTTCTTCAATTAATGTAGAGATCTGCCCCGAAGATTTCAGTAAAGCTTTTCTGCTGAGCTCCTCTGCCAGCTTGAGTCAACATCTTTTTTTACTAGCCTTATTTCTTTACTTCTCCCGTTTGGAAGTAAGCGTAGTTTTTAATGATACCGTTGGTAGACGTATAAACCACCATTGCGGGAAATAGCAAAATTACCACACACTTCCATCAAACCTGTGGATGTTTCGATCCGACATTCAACGTAACCTTGAATAAAAATAAGAAATGGTTCTTGGCTTGAGCAGCTTTACGTATGGTTGGTCGGTTGGTATGGGGGAAAAAGTCCCTTCTCAACCGATGCTCGAGTTGGACTTAGTTCAACACACTATCGATGCCGCATTGCCATGCCTTCAGATAGGTGATAACCTGCCACTCCATACATTTTCGAACGAGCGGTTGGAAACATTAAAGTACACCCTTCAAAAAAATTCGTTGCGATTAGAAATCGGTGCGCGAAAACTTACGGCCGATCATCTTCAACGCTATCTGCAGTTAACCACTTTTTTTAACTCACCGCTATTGCGGTTTGTTATTGATGGCGATGCGTATGAGCCTGATTCAAAAACGATCATCCGTATTATTAAAGAAATTATTCCCGAGCTGGAAAAACAAAATATTACGCTAGGGATTGAAAACCACGATCGATTTAAAGCAAAAGAACTTGCGTTTATCATGGATTCCGTGGGAAGCATCCGTGTAGGCATCTGTTTGGATTGTGTAAACTCCATGGGCGCAGGCGAAGGATTGGAACACGTACTCCATGTATTGGCACCCTACACGGTAAACCTTCACATCAAAGATTTTACGGTAGAAAGACTTTCGCACAAAATGGGGTTTATCATTACCGGAACTCCTGCAGGCCAGGGCATGACCGATGTACATTTTTTAATGAAGGAACTTTCGCATTACAACCGCTGCCAGAGCGCCATCTTAGAACAGTGGGTTCCCTTTAATGGCGATATCGAAACAACATCACAAACAGAAAAACAGTGGGCGCAGCAAGGTATTAATTACCTTAAATCCCTACCCTACTTTAAATACTAAACTGAGGAACTTTAAACCCGAAATTCTAAACTATTTTGTATGTCAAAAAAAATCGTACTTGTCGGAGCTGGAGGAAAAATGGGCTGCCGCCTTACTGATAACTTAAAAGACTCAACCTACGAAATGCATTACGTTGAGGTAAGTCCTGCGGGAATTGATCGCCTCGAACAACGTGGCGTAAAAATTTCGAAAGCAGAAGAAGCAGTTCCAACAGCAGATGTCATCATCTTGGCTGTGCCGGATATTTTCATTGGTAAAGTTGCTACCGATATGCTTCACCAATTTAAACCCGGAGCCATCGTAGTAACACTCGATCCTGCCGCAGCAGTAGGTGGACATTTACCTAAGCGTGAAGATATTTCGTATTTCGTTTCGCATCCAACGCATCCATCTGTATTCAATTGGGAAGAAGATGAAAAGCGTCACTTCGATTATTTTGGAGGTATAACGGCACATCAAGCCATTGTATGTTCGTTGATGCAAGGGCCTGAAGAACATTACAAAATTGGCGAAGCATTGGCCATTGCCATGTATGCGCCAGTTACACGGGCACATCGCATAACGGTAGAGCAGATGGCCATTTTAGAACCTGGGCTTGCCGAGACATTTTTAGGTGCCGTGATGTTTACCATGCGCGAAGCAATGGATGAAGTCATCAAGATGGGTGTTCCAAAAGATGCCGTGTTTGATTTCTTTATGGGGCATATCAATATTGACCTGGCACTTTGCTTCGATCAAATTCCGGGAGGTGTGTTTTCGGATGCTTGCTACAAAGCCATTCAAATTGGAAAACCGCTTATCTTCAAAGAAGATTGGAAAAAGGTATTAGACCCCGAACATGTAAAATATCAAATTGGTGAGATGACTAAGATACCATCAGCCGTGTAATTAATAAAGACGCTTAAACATAATCATCAAATCTATGATCAAAAAAAATGCAGTTCTAATTACCTTAATTTTTTTGTCTGTCTTTGCAGCAGAGGCTCAAATTCAGGTGAGTAGCAACAATCGATTTCTGCAAACCAAAGAAGGAAAACCTTTCTTTTGGTTAGGCGATACAGCTTGGGAACTGTTCCATCGACTGACCCGCGAAGAAGCAGAGTTGTATTTGAAGAACCGAGCCGACAAAGGGTTTACGGTAATTCAGGCTGTTGCATTAGCGGAGTTGGATGGACTTCACGATCCTAATCCTTATGGAGAAATTCCATTAGAAAATGACGACCCAACTAAACCACGCGAAGCCTATTTTCAACACGTTGACTATATTATTAAAAAAGCTGAGCAACTCGGATTGTACATTGCACTACTGCCTACCTGGGCCGATAAATTAGATAAACTGCAATGGGGTGTTGGCCCTGAAATATTTACGGTTGAAAACGCACGAGTATATGGCCAATGGATTGGCAATCGGTATAAAAATCAAAAGAACATCATTTGGATTTTAGGTGGCGATAGAAATCCGCGTAACGAAAGTGATGTTGCCCTTTGGCGCGCAATGGCCGAAGGAATTGAGAAAGGTGTAGGTGGCCGCGATAAAGCATTGATGAGCTTTCATCCACAACCCAATTCGTTAGAAGATGGTGGCTCAAGCAAATGGTTTCATAACGATGCATGGTTAGACTTCAACATGTTTCAAACCGGACACAATCGTGAGAATAATGTATGGGAAAGAATTGAGGTTGTGTATAACCGTAAACCAATCAAACCCGTGTTGGATGGTGAAACACTCTACGAAGATCATCCTGTTAATTTCAACGCGAAAGACTTAGGAACTTCAAGTGCTTATGATATCCGCAAGCATGCGTACTTCGATGTATTTGCTGGTGCCTTTGGTCATACGTATGGCTGCCACGATGTGTGGCAAATGTATGCACCGAACCGAACACCGATTAATGGTCCGCATTTTCCATGGTATGTGGCCATCGATTTGCCGGGTGCATCACAAATGAAATACCTGCGTTACCTTATTGAATCTCGCCCGATGCTTGATCGCGTTCCGGATCAAACCTTAATTACAAATGCCTTGAATGCAAATGACCGCATTCAGGCAACGCGTGGGAACGATTATATTTTTGTGTATAGCGCTCAGGGAAATAAATTCCTGGTAAATACCAATAAGATTTCCGGAAAAGAAATAAATGCGTTTTGGTATAATCCCCGCGATGGCAAGACTACCGAAATTGGTACATTTCCAAAAAAAGCACAACAGGAATTTACAGCACCTACTTCCGGCTATGGTCAGGATTGGGTGTTGATTATAGATGATGGTTCCAAAAAATACTCTTCACCATCTAAACTTTAAATCCCGTGCGTTCATTAAGAATATCAGGTCTGCTGGTTTTACTTTGCGTTTCACTTCACGCTCAAATTAAAGTGAGCGAAAACCAAAAATTTTTAGAAACCAAAGAAGGTAAGCCTTTCTTCTGGTTGGGCGATACCGATTGGGAACTGTTCCATCGCATGACGCGTGAAGAGGCGGAAGAATTTATCAATATCAGAAGCGAGCAGGGGTTTAATGTTTTGCAAGCTGTCGCGTTAGCAGAATTCAACGGTGTGCGTGAGCCTAATCGTTACGGAGATTATCCACTGAACAATGAAGACCCAACGCAATTGTTGATTACTCCCGGAAACAATCCTGAAAACGCGTATGAATATGATTATTGGGATCATGTCGATTTTATCATAAACAAAGCAGACGAGAAAGGAATCTACATAGGTTTGCTGCCAACATGGGGAGATAAAGTAACGGAGAAATGGGGCGATGGTCCGGTTATTTTCAATGAGAAAAATGCCGAGACCTATGGCAGTATACTTGCTAAGCGCTATGCAAAACAATGGAACATTATCTGGATTTTAGGAGGAGACCGCCCTGCCGTTTACAAGAGAAAAATAGAGGGCATAGAGAAAGACCATAGCGATGTGGCCATATGGCGGGCAATGGCAAAAGGTATTGAAGATGTATTGGGCAACGAAGCGTTTATTACCTATCATCCATCGGGTGGAGAGTTTCGCACAACCAACTACATACACAACGAACCTTGGTTAGATATGAATGCATTTCAATCCGGTCATGGTTCACGCGAGTCTGACCCATGGCGATGGGTTACTGAAGACTTAGCCCTCAAGCCCACAAAGCCCACGCTGGATATGGAACCTTGTTATGAAGCCCACCCGGTTAATCCATGGGACGGCAAATGGACAAGACAACGCGGCTACTTCTCGGCTTACGATGTACGCGCCAGAATTTATCGTGGCGTTTTCGCAGGAGCTTGTGGTGTTACGTATGGCCATCATCAGATCTGGCAATTTTTAAACGCAGACTTGTACCCACCCATTAATCCGGGTGATACCATTATCGGATGGAAAAAAGCTGCGCGTGCGGAAGCGGCAAATCAAATGCAATATTTAAAAAAGTTGATGTTGTCGAGACCGTATGCATCACGAATTGCAGACCAAAATCTCATCAAGTCTCTAGCCGGTACCTCTTATCTGGATTTGATTTATGCGACACGAGATGCTGATAGATCGTATGCCATGATTTATCTGCCACAAAACAAAACAGTAAAAATAGATCTCAAAAAAATAACAGGTACAACGAAAAACATTTTTTGGTTTGATGTTCGAACCGGAAAAGCCATTGCCTCAAAATCAGTAAAAGGAAATGGAGTAAATTCATTTACACCGCCAAAGGAAGGAAAGGATTGGGTTCTTGTTATTGATGATGCTTCGAAGAATTTTCAGATTCCGGGGGGATAGTTTCGAGTTTGTAGTTTCGGGTTTTTTGTTTCGAGTTGCATCACCTGTAAATTCGAAATTATCAGCTCAAGAATTTAAAACTGAAACATTGCAACTAAAATTTTTTTAATACAGATGTCAACTTTACGTTTCGCAGTAATCGGCACCGGCTTTTGGGCGAACTATCAAATTCCGGCATGGATGGAATTAGAAGGAGTTGAACTTGTCGCGCTTTACAATCGCACCAAATCGAAAGCAGAAACGATGGCGCACAAATTTAATGTGCCGAACGTATACGATTCTGTTCCTGAACTTCTAAAAAACGAAAAACTGGATTTTGTTGATATCATTACTGATGTTGATACGCATGCACCTTTTACTAAACTCGCAGCACAAAAAGGAATTGCCGTAATCTGCCAGAAACCAATGGCGCCTAAACTTCCGATGGCGATGAAGATGGTAGATGTTTGTAAAAAATCGGGAGTGCCATTTTTTATTCATGAAAACTTTCGATGGCAGGCACCGATCCGAAAGGTGAAAGAACTGCTCGATAGTAATGTAATCGGCAAGGTATTTAAATCACGGGTTACGTTTTGCTCGGCATTTCCGGTGTTTGATAGTCAACCGTTCTTAGCAGAGCTTGACGAATTTATTTTAACTGACATTGGCTCGCACGTGTTAGATATTTGCCGCTTTCTGTTTGGCGAAGTAAAAACCTTGCAATGCCACACCTCAACCGTTAATCCAAAAATTAAAGGTGAAGATGTAGCCAATGTATTAATGAAAATGAAAAATGGAATGACGTGCTACGCAGAAATGTCGTATGCTTCAGTAATGGAGTATGAGTCTTTCCCTCAAACATTTGTTTCAGTGGAAGGTGAACAGGGCTCCATTCATTTAACGCATGATTGCGAACTTCGAATTACGACACGTCACGGCACAACTTCTGTAATCGCAAAACCAAAAATGTATCCATGGGTTGATCCGGCCTACGCGCTTGTACACTCCAGCATCGTAGATTGCAATCGGGATATTCTGAACGCACTGCAAAAAAAATCAAAAGCTGAAACTACGGGTATTGATAATTTAGAAACCGTAAGGCTCGTTCATGCATCGTATGCTTCTGCTAAAAAAAATAAAGCGATCAACATGAAAGACTTTTAACATGCAGCGTCTCCGGCTTGAACATATCTCCAAATCATTTCCAGGTGTAAAAGCGTTGGATGATATTAATATCGAGGTAAACCAAGGTGAAGTCCATGCGTTGTGTGGCGAGAACGGTGCTGGCAAAAGCACGCTTATGAATATTCTCAGCGGAAACCTTAGACCGGATGGCGGAACCATTTTGATGAACGGTGAAACGGTTTCGTTCGAAAATCCGAAAGAAGCTTTTCAAAAAGGTATTGCCATTGTGCATCAGCATTTAAGTTTGGTAGACAATCTCAGCGTTGCAGAAAACATTTTCGCCAACCAACATCCTGTTAACCTATTGGGACTGATCCATTACAAAAAATTGCATCAACAAACCGCTGACGTACTCACCGAATTAAAAATCAACATCACTCCTAGTGTGCTGGTTTCAGCGCTGTCGCCTGCACAAAAACAAATGGTAGAAATTGCCAAAGCACTGGCCCGTAAACCCAAATTGTTAATTCTTGACGAGCCTACAGCATCGCTTACCGATAAAGAGATTAAGGTCCTCTTTGACATCGTATATCATTTAAAACAGCAAGGAGTTTCCATTCTCTACATATCACATCGTTTGTCAGAAATTTTTCAATTGGCGGATCGTGTTTCAGTTCTGAAAGATGGGAAGTTTCAGGGGACATTTTTAAAAGAAGAACTCACCAAAGAACAACTCATCAAACGCATGGTGGGTCGCGATTTGATTGATCTGAAACCATCGTCAATAAATCAGTCAAGTATTCTACTAGAAGTAAAAAATCTCAGTGGCGAGAAATTTAAGAATATTAATTTCACGCTGCATCGAGGAGAAATTATAGGGTTAGCGGGATTAGTGGGAGCTGGCAGAACAGAAATTGCACGCGTCTTGTTCGGTGCCGATAGAAAATTAAGTGGCGAGATCTTAAAAGAAAAAAAAATACTGCACATTCAACATCCGGCTGACGCCATTCACCACAAAATATCCTATCTGTCGGAAGACAGAAAAACACTGGGGTTGTTTCAGGAAATGTCCATTCAACAAAATATAGTGGCAGCCAGTTTAGAATCGGTATCCAACGGCTCACTCTTTAGCGAAGCAAAAGCAAAACAAATCGCAAAAGATTTCAGTGAAAAGCTACACGTTGTTTCGCGCAGCCTTCAACAAAAAGTAGCGCAACTCAGCGGTGGCAACCAGCAAAAAGTTTTGTTCGGCAAGTGGCTCGCCATTCAACCCGAAATACTTATCGTTGATGAACCCACGCATGGTGTTGACATTGGTGCGAAACAGGGAATTTATCATATCCTGAAAAATTTAGCATCAGAGGGTATAGGCATTATCGTCATCTCCAGCGAACTACCGGAACTGCTGGGTCTGTGTAACCGCATACTGGTGATCCGCCAGGGTACGTTGCGTGGAGAACTATCAGGACATGAAGCAACGGAAGAAAAAATTTTGTCGCTTGCCGCAAATTAAAATTCAACAACGAAAAAATAACTGCACGCCATGCTTTCAAAAATACTCGAAGAGCGAATCTATTCATTATCCATATTACTGTTTGTTGTAGTGGCGACAGCAAGCCTCATTTTTCCGGTTACCTTCCCAACGTTCCAAAACTTCAGTCAGATATTATTAAACCTTTCGATCGATACGATTGTCGCGGTAGGTATGATGCTGTTGCTAATCTCCGGTGTGTTCGATCTTTCCGTTGGATCAATCGTTGCCTTTGCCGGATGCCTCACCGCATACTTACTTCATTTTTATCAACTGCCGGTTCCGTTGGCCATTACCTTTGGCTTGTTGGCCTCTATAGTGATTGGTTGGATTAACGGATATCTTATCGCCTATAAAGGCATCAACCCCATGATACAGACGCTTGCCATGATGGGCATTGTGAGAGGTGGTGCATTGTTGGTGAGTGGTTCGGGTATACAAAATCTTCCGTATTGGTTTAATGCCATCGGCCAATCAAAATTATTGGGCATACAAATGCCGGTCTGGTACATGCTCATCACCATTGTGGTCTTTACCTTTCTCAGCACCAAAACCATTTTCTTCAGGCGATACTATTACATTGGTGGCAATGAAAAAGCTGCCGACCTTTCGGGCATTCGAGTGAAGAAAATGAAAATGATCGCCTTTATATTTTCGGCCGCATTGGCTGGCGTTGCCGGCATTTTACTTTCATCACGATTGGGAGCAGCCTTGCCAACGATGGGCCGCGGCCTCGAACTCCGCGTAATCACTGCTGTTATATTAGGTGGTGCCAGTTTGAGTGGCGGAACCGGAAAAATTCCGGGAGCTTTACTGGGTGCGTTGTTTATGGGCCTGATCGCCAACATTATGGTTATTGCCCGCATATCCGGTTACTGGCAAGAAATTATTCTCGGCCTGATCTTGATCGTTACGCTATGGGCAGACAAAGCTTTGCAGAAAAAATACATCACTACATTATAATTTCAATTTATGCGCATTGCCTTTTTTATCATCATAACCTTTGCCCTGTTTTCGTGTGAGCTTCCACCCAGAAATTTAACACAACGGGACAACTCCGTGTTGGCAACTGACACTATTGTTAACTTGATCAACGAAGAATATGTGATGATAACTACTGCAGTTACGATGCCGATGTATGTAAACCACGATCAAGCTGCCTTTAAAAAGTGGGGCAAAAAAATGAATGTAAAAGTTTCCATTCTCGGTCCTGCTGAATGGGACGTGCCGGCACAGATCAACACCATTGAAGAAGTGATCGGAACAAAACCTACCGGACTATTAATTAACGGAACCGATCCTGCCATTGCACAAGTAATTAACAAAGCAGTAGCGGCAGGCATTCCCACCGTGGTATATGATTCGGATGTTCCGAACTGTAACCGCCATGCATTTTTAGGAACAGATTGGTATGAGATCGGCAGAATGCAAGGTGAAGAAATGGTAAAGCTCATAAACGGTAAAGGAAAAATTGCGTACATGGGCATTCTCGGATTAACCAATATGGAATCTGGTTTTCAAGGTATGCTCGATGTCTTTAAAAAATATCCAGGCATTGAGGTAGTGGGCAAGTACGATGACAAAGCCAATGTGGAAGAAGCAGCAAAGATTACTGCAGATGTATTGTCGGCACATCCTGACCTTGCAGGACTATGTGGATTCGATTCCAACTCCGGACCAGGCATGGCACTCGCTGTAAAAGAATCAGGAAAAAAAGGAAAAATAAAAATCACCACGGTAGATTGGGAACCCGAACATTTAGCATTAGTAAAAGATGGCACCATTCAACTGCTGGCCGGACAAAAGCGTGAACTCTTTACTTGGTATGGTGCGCAGTTTCTGTACGACATGGTTCACAAAACAAACAAACTCTCCAGCAACGATAGAAAGGCGGGCATTACCAACATACCCTTTTCCATCAATACCGGTTTGCTTAAAATCACGAAAGAAAATGTCGATCAGTTTATAAAACATTGATGCGCACCGAAAAAATATTGAAGGCTGGCCCCTTTACTGTTCTATACCAGAATGGTTTTCTTCGATACATCAAGTATGGCTCAACAGAAATTCTGCGTATGATTTATTTCGCGCTGCGTGATGAAAACTGGGGAACATATGAAGCGCATACTGAGAACGAACAAATCAATATACAAGACAATTCCTTTAGCATTACCTACGATTGTATTCATCGAAAAAATGAAACTCCAATTTTTCATTGGAAAGCTTCTATCACCGCATGGGCTTCCGGGGAAATGATTTTTGAAATTCAGGGAAAGGCATTAACCGATCTACTTAAAAACAGGGCTGGCTTTTGTGTACTTCACCCTATTCGCGAAACAGTAGAGCAACCCTGCAAAATTATCCATACTGATGGAAGTATTACCCATTCCATATTTCCAAAATTTGTTGCCCCAGAAAATCCGTTTAAGAGTATCAGAGAATTTAATTGGGCTGTTGATAACCATTGGTTTGAGTTAAAATTTGAAGGCGATGTTTTTGAAACAGAAGACCAACGCAACTGGACAGACGCTTCGTTCAAAACATTTTGTACTCCGCTTGATTTACCTTCTCCTGTCCGCCTAAAAAAAGGTGATACAGTCAACCAGAAAATTACTTTTAAGTCAAAAACTGATCTGCCCCTTATTGTAGAACAAAAAATTGATCAACCTAACCAAGCCATTCAAAATGATAAACTACCTGCCATTGGTATCGGGGCATCTACCGAAACGGATGAACTTACTCCGCGAGCCATCGCCTTGCTTCGAGAACTAAAGCTCAGTCATTATCGCATCGAAGTTTATCCGCTAACGGAAAGTTGGATTTCGAAACTTTCCATCGACTATCAAAATGCAACAGCACTAGACTTACCTTTAGAAGTTGCTCTTCACTTAACTGATTTATTTAAAGAGGAAATAGATGCCTTTGTTTTTATCAGTCTCCAGAATCGAATTAATATTAAACAGATAATATTGTTAAGTGAAAATAAGCCAGTAACACATCAAGCTGTAATTGATGTAAGTCAACACATCAAAGCACAATTGCCAAAAGTATTCATTGGCGCAGGTACTGATTTTAATTTTACAGAGCTGAACCGAAATATTTTTGACGCGCAAGGGCTAGACTTTATTACCTTTTCAATTCATCCACAAGAACATGCGTTTGATGATCTTTCATTGTTGGAAACCATAGAAGCACAAACCGATGTTGTGAAAAGCGCGCAAAATATTTACAAGGAAATTCCAATTCATATTTCCCCTATTACTTTACGAAAGCGCTTTAATCCATATACAAAATCGGTTGAGAAGAGGATTCTTTCAAATGGAGATAAATCAGATCCGAGGCAGCTCACAACTTTTGCTGCCGACTGGACTGAGAGAAGTATTCGACAATTAACTTCATCGGGTATAACTTCTATCACGTTGTATCAAGCCGTAGGGAAGCAAGGGATTATGTCTCTTGATGGCGATGCCCATGCTGTTTATTATAAATTGAAGAAGATAGTATATGGCAATAACCTATTGCAATCAAAATCAGAAAAATAAAATAATAATGTATTTCGTTTGTCATGGGAAATAGTCAGTTGTCCAAATGGGCTACTGGTTCGCATCTTAAAATTTAATGCCCCTTGCAGTGTGAAGAAGTAAAGCAAAATTCTACCTAAGCAATCCTGCCATTTCTATAAGGAATGGAGGATTGCCGGTAGAATTAACTAACCCAAATCTTTAATGTAAATTATCTACACAAAATC
>JBBRFY010000043.1:0-22565 GCA_038241205.1 Cytophagales bacterium | reverse complement strand
CGGATCGTTTGTTTACTCATTTGCCTCCAAGAAGAAGTAAGGGAATGCTTATAACCTTTAATATTAAGATATTGCTTCGCGGCACTCTAGAAACACATTGAGAATTAATATTCTTAAAAAATTTTTTAAGCCTGATTTGTTTATTAGTCAAAAATTAAACTTATTTGTAACAAGATGTTTCTTTCGTGTTGCAGGATATTTTTGTTAGCTGAAGGGTTGGAAAGGATTCATCAAAGCTTAAAATCAAATTGAGTCTTAATTACGAGATCAGCTACTAGATGGTTTAGATAAATCTTTGTGTCTCAGCGATTGTATTCGTTATTATTAATTGGTCTTTCGATTATTTAAAAGCAAATAAATAACTTCAATATGAAAACAAATTCTCTTTTTCAATTGCTTACTTGTTGATTATAATTTCAGCAATGCATACACAAGCTCAGGTTACTTCGGCCAACGAGATTTTTAATAACACCAGCACCACAGCTCCTCTTTTGTTACAGACCAACGGTAATTATAGTATTGTAAATACGGGTAGAGATGCTGGCGAGGAAGTTGTGATTGAGGAAGGTACAGGTGTTGAAACGGCACGTTATTGAACAGAAAAAAAGCCATTCATCAGCACCCATTGGAGAAGCTTCAAAAGTAAATCAAAGAATTTTTAAACAAAAAATATAAATGAAAAAATCATTCCCACTTATTATTAGTATTGTCATTTTCTGCACGAAAGTCTCGGCTCAAACTAACACCTTTCCAGCAACTGGTAATGTTGGTATTGGCACCACTTCTCCCGCTAGTAAACTGCATGTTTTTGACCAAGGAAAGGCTACTGGAATAATAATGGGAAGCTCTAATGCGGGGTTTAGTTTTCTTGCCATCGGAACAAGTGCAGAGAAAAATGGCTACTCGTTTATAGAATCAGTAAAGAGTTCCGGAACTAGTTATGGCGATCTGGTGATGAATTATAATGGAGGAAATGTTGGAATCGGTACAAGAGTTCCTGACGCGAAACTTGCTGTGAAAGGAAATATCCATGCACAAGAAATAAAAGTAGATCTTGCTGTTCCGGGTCCAGATTATGTGTTCGAAAAAAGCTATAATCTTCTCTCCATCGAAGCGGTTAAATCCTACATAGAAGCAAACAAACACTTACCTGAAATTCCTTCTGCTTGCGATATGGAAGAGAATGGTATAAATCTCAGTGAAATGAATATGCTGTTGTTGAAGAAGGTGGAAGAGTTGACGTTGTACATGATTAGGTTGCAAGAGAAAAATCAAGAACTAGAGACTCGGATGAAAAAATTGGAAAATAAATAGTTTAGGTGTTTAGATTGAAGAGCAGCATTTTAACTAAGAAAAAATAAATAGATGAAAAAGGAAAGTGTCGTACGAGCAACCATTCAAATACAAGTAAAACAAAGTTGCAGAGTTAACAACAGATCCTAACGGCTACCGACTGGCTGTAGCTGGGAAAATTGTAGCGGTAGAAATGGTTGTAAAGCTTCAAGCCAGCTGGCCTGATTATGTTTTTAAATCTGACTACAAAATGCCAACACTCCTTGAGCTTGAGACTTATATTAAGCTAAACAGTCATTTGCTAGGAGTTCCAAGTGCAGAAGATGTAAAGAAGGATGGAGTTGCTTTGGGTGACATGAATGCCATTCTTTTGAAAAAGGTAGAGGAATTGACACTCTATATTATAGAATTGAAAAAAGAAAATGAAGAAATAAAAAGTCGAATAAATGAAAAACAGTAATACCAATACACTTCCAAAGAAATCATTTTTTGAAATCGCCTTTAAGTTATTTACAGTAGTAGCCTTGGGATTTCTTATCACAATGCAGTTTATGTCGAAGGACGATAGTATTGTTTATGTAGATTCTATAAAGTTAATGAATGGCTACAGCGGAATGAAAGAAGCGAGGAAGGCCTATGAAGCAAAAGTTACAGTTTGGAAGACAAACCTCGACTCATTGAAAGTGGAACTTGATGAAAAAATAAAAGACTACCAATCCAAACAAGCCAAGCTCAGTGCCAAGGAAAAACAGTTGACCGAAGAACTGCTGCAATCCAAACAACAACAATTTATGGACTACCAACAGATTATCTCTGAAAAAGTACAAAAGGAAGATCAGGAATTAACGACTAGTGTGTTGGGCAAAGTGAACGACTACATTAAAAAGTACGGAGAGGATAAAGGTTATGGAATAATAATGGCTGCTACCCAGTATGGTAATATTGTTTACTCCAAAAAGGGTAAGGACATCACTGATGAAGTATTGGAAGGATTGAATAAAGAATATCACAATTAATACCAGATGCGAAACCTACACCGCGCAATTTTCATTCTTTCTCTCTATTTATTGGCTACAGCCTGTTCACCAAACAAAATTGTTTCGGAAGCGGATCTGAAACAGTATATCACAGATGAAGAACATGGGCTGCATAAACAGGTTACAAAAAATGATACCGAGATAGAAGTTTTTTACCGGCCAGCTGAAATGGTTTGGAAAAATGATCTTGAATCTGACCCAGAAAAGAAGAGACAACAGCTGCGACAAATCGATAGTCTCAGTTATTTCATTTTTCACTTTTCACGTAAGGGAAAAGAAATAGAAAATGGATATGTATCGAACCCAGATCAGTTTAAAGCAGTGGTAGATTATTTGTCCTTTGAAATTTACAACGACTTATTTCTCTTGCAAGGAAAAGATACAGTATGGGCTACTGATGCTGTCTACACCCGCACCTTTGGTTCATCAAGGGGAACCAGTGTAATGGCCGTGTTTAAAGCAAATCTAAAGAACAGCAACGGTGAAATTAAATTATGTTTTGATGACAAGACGCTTGGGATTGGTTTGACCGAATTTGAATTTGATATACGCGACATAAAAAATACTCCAACATTAAATTGAATTGACTATGAAGTTTCTACGCAACAAGTTTATCCACCGTTCCGTTTCGATTTTTCTGTTACTTGTTTTTGTTCAACCCATTGCATCTCCTTACTATTCTTTTGGATTGACCAGTGGCGCGCATCAGCCAGAATTTACTTCGTATGAAGATGCTGGCGCAACAGATATGGTAAATTTGTTGACGGGTGACTTTATGTTTAATATGCCCATCATAGAAGTTCCAGGTCCTGAGGGGAATTTTGCTCTTCCCTTAAGTTATCATGCTGGAATAGGACCGGAACAGGAGGCATCCTGGGTTGGACTTGGTTTTAACATTAATGCTGGTGCAATTTTGCGAGATATTAATCAGTATCCAGATGATGCCTTAAATGAAAGTAATTATGTAACAGTTCAGAATTTAACTGGAATCAATGGTTTTAGCAGACGTTACAACCATCCCTTTAAAGACGATTGGAATTCTCAAACAGGGTACCATGGAAATGTGAATCTGCTTAACATTGTCGAAGTTGATTTTGGAAGTGGCGGGACAGATGTTAATATAGTAGGCGTTCACGTGAGTGATAATGGCATTACGTTTGACCCCGTACAATTTACAAGTGCTGTAATTACAATTTTAAGTTACGGAGCTGCATCTGGAGTAACTACGGCAGCCTCGGCTGCAAAACTAGCAGCAATATCTTTAGTGCAAAATACGGCTGTATCTTTTGCTATGCCAATCAATTCCCCCACGGCGCCTACAGGTGGGAAATGGAATTTCTCAACAAGTCATGGGAAGTCATCTTACGAATTTCATTGGAAGGAAAGCCTCAGAGCAGGACTTGTTCCTGTCCTTAGTAAGAAAAAGCCTTATAAAATTTGGCTGGATCAAACAAGAAATGAGAAAATGTACGGAGTGTTATATTTAGGCAATGCAGACGGATTTTTTGTAACTCATAATAATAATATAGTAAATGGAGTAACTAGTACAGGAAACGCATTTTACAACTGGACGAATACAAGTGGCTTCACAGAGAGTGTTGGTTCTGCCAGCGACATAAACTTCACAATTGAGAGTGAAAGTTCATACTTGAACCAAAAGCCAGTGACGGTTATGGCAACGGATCGCTATACGGTGAATGCACCTGGTGTTAGCGGATCAATTAAACCCTATAGACTAGAAGTAGGTTCTGTGGCAATGCCGAGAAATATGTCTACCTATTTTTCTAAATATGCACCATTGCCCTATTTAAAATATAAGGTTCCGTTTATCTACGAGGGCGGTACGTCAAACAGTTATTATTATCACATGGGTAATAATTTAGAACCAGGGATTTTTAACTATGGAATGTCAAAATCATCCACAGGCGGAATCGATTATGAACTGAACGACAAAATCTTCACTAGTTCTACAAATAATGGGACTGGCAGAATCAAACCTGTGATCGATCCCCTTAAGAAAGTACCTCAGTCAAAGCATATCGAATGGTACTCTAATGCTGATCTTCGAAATGGAACGGTAGTATTACCTTCACCCGGAGTTCCATCTGGTTTTATCGATTTTTTAAGTAATTATAGGGCTAACCCTCAGTTAGCCAGTTCTGACAGATACGACTTCAGAAATGCAAATACTTATCAAACAAAAGCTTACCCGATCGTTTTAAGAACTGCAATGCCGAGTTTTTCTACGAAAATACCTATTAGTGATCCATCGTTCATCAGTATGGTAAAAGTGAATGACCATATAGACATGTCGTTATGGTTAAATTTGGCTGCTAATCCGTGGGTTTCTGATGTCATCATTACCTCTAAAGATGCTAACAGCATAACGATAAGTTCAGCTCCACCCAATTATATTGGACAGGCCGTTAGGATTTTTTTAAAGTATAATCTCAAAACGGATTTGTCCTATGGGATCGGAGGATATAGTATAACAGGAACCGATGGAACCATATACCATTTTGCATTGCCGGTATTTGGATATGACCAAAAAACAGAATCTATCGATATAGCAGATGCCAATAAGAGATCGATTGTAACTCGTTATGCACCATATGTAAGCACATGGCTTCTGACCGCTATTACTGGTTCTGATTTTGTTGATCGAAATAATAATGGACTAGCTGATGAAGGAGATTGGGGTTATTGGGTAAAAATGAATTACGGTCGCCATGCAGAATCAAATGACTATGAATGGCGGATACCATATGCTGGAGAAATGGCTGATGCTAATAATAAATACAAGAGTTATGAGACAGGGAAGAAGCAACTATATTATCTTAATAGCATAGAGACACGATCCCATGTTGCCTTGTTTATGAAAAGTGATCGACAAGACGGAATTAGCGCTAGCGGTTCCGTTGTTCCTCTTAAACTTGACGAAATTTGCCTGCTTAAAAAAGAACACTACAAAACTTTATATACTTCTTACGGAGCAGATAATTACACTGATAACATAGATAAGTTATGCACAAGTCTTGCCCTTTCGGCAACCACGATTAGAAACTACATAAACAAAAACTGTTTAAAACGAGTGGTTTTCAATTACGACTATAGCCTTTGCAAAAACACACCGAATGCCTACGGCATCACCAATAGTGCAAAAGGAAGGCTCACATTAAAATCGATAAGCATTAAGGGAAGAAATGATTTTAAGAACATTCCTGATTACAAGTTCGAGTACTTAAATAATCCTGACTACAATGCAAATTATTGGGACGGCTGGGGAATGTATAATGGCAACGGAACCGCTTTACCATCCTCTCACAAGACGTCCGATCTTTCCGGTAGCATGGGATCCGCGTGGTCATTGACAAAAATTACTACGCCAATTGGGAGTGAAATATTATTAAACTACGAGCGAGATACCTATGGCACTATATCAGGTGAGCCTCTACTGGAAACCTCGATAAGCTACAGCAATCCAAATATCAATTATTATTACCCCATTGATCTCCCCATTAAAAAATTATGGATCAACCATAATAATTATTTTGTGGTTGGTGATAAGGTAAATATTTCTGGAGATGCTACGTATAAATGTCCTAATGCTACATCCTACACTTCCAAAAATTATTCTATCAATAATTGCACTGTTGCTGAGGTGGGATCAAATTATATTAAAGTATTAGAAGATTACATGAGTCTAGGAATATGCGGAGCTACAAATTCTGGGACTGCTATTAATTTTCAATCACAGTATGGAACGGTATCAAAGATTATATTTAACAAAACAGGCGGTAATATAAGGGTGGGTTCGATTGTGATGCGGGATGAATTTGGGAAAGAGAATAAGCTGCGCTATATATACAACGATTCTGAGGGAGGTAGCTCCGGAGTAGTTTCTCAAGAACCTGAATATATTAAGACAACAGACTTCCCTTTCTATGATTATTTAAAATATCCACAGACCCCCGTGATGTACGGCAAAGTTTCCGTGCTCGCAGGTAGGTTAAATACAGATCAAGATTACTACTCCAAACAGGAGTTTGAATTTGTTACACCACACAAATCGCAATTGGATTTTCAGTCTATAGATCAGGGCTCTGCTGCACATCTGACAAAAAGGCTAAATAAATTTGAAGATCGTACTTCAAAAATAGGGAAACTGAAATCAGTTAAAATTTATGACAATCTTAACAACATTGTTAATGAAAGCCAACTGGTATATACTGACCTTATGCATAATGATGGAGCAAATAATTACCAAGGGTATTATTCTGAAGGAAGTATACTGACGGATTATATGTCTGAAGGAGCAGATTGGTCAGAAAAACTTATTCGAACAACCGTATTGAGTTATCCTTATTCGTTAAAGAAAATAATTAATAGTAAGAATGGTATAACGTCTTCAGAGGAATATTTGAGTTGGGATTTGCTCACCGGTATCGCGACACAAAAACTGGTAAAAAGTAGTTTGGGAATTTATGTAAAAACTGTTTTAAAGCCAGCCTATACAGTTCCGGCTTATGCTGAGTTAGGATCAAAAGCTTATAGTATTAATAATAAAAATATGCTTCTTCAAAATGCTGCAACATATGTCTACCGTTCCGATGCTATGGGCAATTCATTGGGTCTTATTAGTGCAGATGCTCAAACCTGGAAAAAGGATTGGGTTAACTATCGTATTTATGATGCGCCCGGAATCACTTATAAAGATGAAGGTACTCAGACCAATCAAATCTGGCGCAAAGGTCCTGCTTATACCTGGCGTGGGGACTATGGTAGATTACAAGCTGTCTATGGCACACAAAGTTTTACAGTAAGCGATGAGTTCAATTTTGCAGGAACTAATCCAGCCTGGCAGTATTTAGGTGAGATTAAGCGATTCGATCATTATGGCATGCCATTGGAATCAGTTGATTTGAATAAAGATAATGCCAAAGCAATTTATTCAAGTGTTAAAATGGGGTATGACAATCGCACCATCATTGCGACTGCCTCGAATGCGAAGTACAATGAGATCGCCTTTAGTAGTGCAGAAGATAAAATAGTTTCTATGCCAACATTCTTTGGCGGAGAGGTCAGTCTTGGTTCGGGAACACAAGTCAGCACATCAGTGCACACTGGCAATATGGCCTTATCGGTTCCGGTAAATACGTACGGATTTATTTTTAAGAGCAATGAACTTTCATCGACCAGAACCTATCGCGCTTCCGTATGGACCAACAATTTAAACGGCAGGATTTATTATAAACTTGGAGGAAGTGCGGAAGTGATACCCGCACAAACGGTGTCAGCTGCTGTTAACATACCCGGAATGGGCAATTGGTATCGAATTGATATGACATTAAAAAATCCATCCTCAAGTACAGCAGAAGTTGGCGTTAAAGCTGTTGGGGGTACAGCTGTATTTGATGATTTCCGGTTCCAGCCTGCAGATGCTGTAATGACTTGTTATGTTTATCCTCCACTTGAGTTTGAATTTAGCGTTGCTGCGCCAACGTATTCACCCACTTATGCATACAGTCTCGACAACGATAATCTGTTCACAAAGCATGAGGTAAATGAAAAGGGAGAGTTGATTAAGGTCTATGCAGAATCATTGATGTATGGGGTGAAATTAATTTCTGAATCGAAAAGTAATTTGAGAAGGTTTAACATTGATCAATAACTCTATTGTGTATGATGAAGAAAGTTTTAATACTAACCGGATTACTTATTGTCAGCCTTACGTCCTTCGGGCAGTATATAGGCACAGGGACGAGCAGTAATTGTGTAGGTGGTTTCAACGTCTACTACTTTTCTGGTGGATCGGTGAATAGCTGGACCATTTCTGGTGCTTCGTATACCAATTTAGTGTATGGATCCGGTAACAGCAGTATCTCGTTTAACTGGACTGGTGCTTCAACGAATACGAAAATAACGGCTAACTATAGTGGGGGTTACTACTCTACTGCCACCTTTGTAGTGAGTGCCGTGGTTACACCTTCCGTATCTATTTCACCGGCTACTGTATCAACCACTTTCGGAACATCCGTTACACTAACAGCAATTCCATCCAACGGTGGCACAACTCCAACGTATTATTGGTATTTAAATGGCATACTTCAGCCGGGCAATACCAACAATTACACCAGCACTACTCTGCAGAATGCAGATCAGGTTTACGTTAGATTGCAGTCGAGCGCAACCTGCGTGACGGCAAGTTCAGTGAATTCCGCGAACACCGTAATACCGACCATTACCTATTCACTGACTCCTCCTGTAGTTTCACCGGTAACCATTGAGTACAATACAAGTGCTGTATTAACAGCGACTGGCGCTGGAGCAAATGAAGTATACCGATGGTATACATTGAAATCAGGTGGAAGCTATTTGTCCCCGCAGGGATTAAGCATTTCGACACCTGAGCTTCTTGACAATACCACCTATTATGTTTCTAAGTACAATACATCAACTCTAAAAGAAAGCGCCAGAGTTTCCCAATTGATTACGTTAATTGTTCCTCCTCCAACACCACCCGTTGTTTCAACCA
This sequence comes from Cytophagales bacterium, assembly GCA_038241205.1. Lineage (GTDB taxonomy): Bacteria > Bacteroidota > Bacteroidia > Cytophagales > Cyclobacteriaceae > Chryseolinea. The sequence continues at coordinate 13,700 of JBBRFY010000043.1, read as the reverse complement.
ATACCTGCGGAGGCAAGACACTGACCACATCAGGAACGCCACCTGCCAGTATTACATGGAACTGGCAAGGAACAAATCCAGCAGGTACTTCTACAAACAGCAATACAAGTTATTCTATAACAGAAGCAACTTCTCAAACATACTATATCCGGGCGAAGGCCAATACGGCAAACATCTGGAGCACAGCGGTTGGAGTGGAAATCACTACCGATCCTGTTGACATAGTGGTAACTTCTTACCAACCTCAAAATACTACTATTCAGGCAACTCACAGTATAACCTTTAAGCCAGGGGTGACCATTACAACAGGCAATCAATTGACTGCCCGCATAGCCATTACGTGGGAATGCAATGATATATACAACTGGTCAGAGCAAATTGTATACGATCAAAATGAACTACCGTTATCGCGGAGCAGAACCTACTCTACTGCACTCGGTCAGGAACTTCAAAGCCAGGCAATAGACATGGCGTCAGGAAAGATTTGGGTAACCCAACCCATTTATGATAAAAATAACAATGCTTCCGCTTCTACACTACCCGCTCCAATTTCGGAAGGTGATTTCATTTTTAAAAAGAAGTTTGTAACCAACGTGGCAGGTCAGCCTTATTCCGATACTGATTTTAATTTGTCTATAACGGGTGGCAATGCCTTGGGTGAGATTAAAAACCCAAAGCCGGTCGATAATACAAAACCAAATACATTGGGGTGGTATTATAGTACAAACAATACATTAGAACCGAATACACCGACTACCTCTATTCCATACGCCAGAAGCTACACTCCAGAAGGACCGGATCCCATCATTTCTACGGCCACTGGGCCAGGTGACCAATATAAAATGGGAAGTAATCATGAGGTGGTTAGCGAGCGACAGAAGTTTATCAAATCGGAGCTATTACATTATTTTGCTCTTCGCCCTTTCTTTGTCACTTCACCGTTGCCCGTCTCGTCAAATGGAACGAACCTATTGTCTAATCCAGATGCAACAAGTTTAACTGGTTTTACAGCTACTGCGAATGTGATTCTTAGTTTAGCAACGATAAGTACAGAGACTTATATTAAAGCAGTGAATAATCAGATGACGACCTCGCAAGGTATATTTCCAATCGGAGGAACAATTTCGGTAACAGCCGGGTCAACGTATACCTTTAAAGTTAAAGGTTATCGATCTTCCGTCACTCCGGTTGCTATAGTAGTTCAAAATGCAACGACTAGTACTTTGATACCTGTACTTTCGGCTATCCTTCCTGCCAGTGCGGGTAATGAAGACTTTGTTGAAACTACCTTTATTGTTCCTACTGGCTGCACATCGATAAAATTAGGAGTACAATGGACAACTGCTCCTGCATTTATAGGTGATTCATTTTTTATCAATTCGATTTCACTAACACAGCTTACAAATCCTGAAACCATGACGTATGGTTACCGGTCAGTAAGCACCGATCCGGATGGAAAGAAATCCGTTAGTTTTTCGGATGCTGACGGGCATACACTCGCTACTGCAATTATCACCTCAACAAATAACACTACTAATCCTCCAACCTATACATACGACTACTGGAGTTACAACTATTACAACGATATGGGGCAAGCGGTTGCCACGGTTGCGCCAAATGGTGTCATAATCGGAAATAATAACTTACCACAATTTGTTACAACTTTTAAATACGATCATTTAGGGAGGTTAATTGAAACCACCTCGCTTGATGAAGGTACTTCTCGTTTTGTATATAGTCTTGATGGAAAAATACGATTCAGTGAAAATTCAGAGCAAAGAGGTGCAAGTCCAAAACGTTTTTCTTACACCAATTATGATTCTTATGGAAGGCTCATTGAGAGTGGGGAGTATATCTCAAACGGTACAAACCCGTTTGTATTTGACCTCACTACTTCTTCTGGAGCTTACAGTGTACTTCAGGATAATACCCTTGAAGCTACCGGATACACAGGAGTCAGCCGGAAGCTAGATGCAGTTCGTTGTACAGATTATACTTTTATTGAGTACAATGCGCAGGCCTTGGATCTTCTAACAAATGCACCAAATACAGCACCATATAATGTTCAGATTAATATCTTTGGTCACGTTACTAAAACAGAAAATGCAAATAGCAAAACCTGGTATAGCTATGATGAATTCGGACAATTAACCTGGTCCAAAACCAAACTTACAGATTCTGGCTTTGATGCCACGATCATTGGTTACACATACGACTACTTCGGTAATGTTACACAGGTGGCCTACCAAAAGAATGGTGCAGACAAATTCTACCATCACTACGTCTATGATGTTGATCAACGTCTGACCGAAGCGCACACCAGCTTAGATGGAAACTCTAAAACGCTTCGTGCAAAATACATGTATTACTTACATGGGCCACTCAAACGTGTAGAGTTAATGAATGGATCAATACCCATTCAAGGGATTGATTATGTGTATCGAATTGATGGTTCACTTAAAACCATTAACAACGCGGAGATTGCCCGCGATCCAGGAGGCGATGGAGTGAATAATGGTTTTCCGCAAGACATTTTTGGGATGACACTTCACTACCATGACAATGATTACACAGCAACGTACAATGCAGGTCCTGAAACTATTGGTGGCTACACCAACCAGTATGGCGGATTAATCAAAGCACAGAGTTGGCACAACGCAACGGATAATAACCAGGGGGCTCATACCTATGCTTATGCGTATGACAACGTAAATCAATTGAGTGATGCGAAGTACGGAAATGTGGTGACCGGATCGCCCAGTACTTTTTTGCCTTTGGGAGAGGTCTTCAGAGAATCCGTAACCAGCTACGACAAAAACGGCAATATTAAAGCACTGATACGCAAAGGGAAAACAGCCAATGTAATGGGTGACTATGCCTACTCCTACGAAAGTAATTCGAACAGACTAGATAAGGTTAATCAACAAACAACTGCAGGTGCCCTCGTAACAGACTTTAGTTACAACACCATTGGTCAGATGACTACCCAAGTAGAAGGCGATGGCTCGAGAACGATGAAGCCATTCTACAATGCGTATGGCCTGGTAAAGGAGGTTAAAGATGTGAACAATGCTTTAACAGCTTCTTATGTGTATGACGATCAGGGAAACCGCGTCCAGCAACTGAGTTACAATGCAGGGTCATTGGTCAAGACCACCTATTATGTTCATGATGCTTCTGATAATGTGTTGGCTACTTACGAAAAACCCTATGGAGGTACGCTTAAATTGATTGAAGTACCGGTTTATGGTGCTGGGCGAATCGGGATGTATAAACCTGCATTGACTACCCCCGCTACGTTCTATGAACTAACCGATCATTTGGGCAACGTAAGGGCCGTTATTGGAAGTCCGGAGTCCTTGATCTTTACGGCAACAGTTGAGGATAATGGAAATGCTGATATAAACAATCCACGGGTACAGGAAATGGCGTTGTTTAAAAATCTATCTACGACAGCGGTGCAGGATAATAATATGAATCATACTGCTCCCTCAACGGCAATGCCATTGCCCAAGTACTCCTCGTATTTAAAATGGATTAGTGGAATGACTGGGCAAGAGGCCAAAGATAAATCAATTGGCCCTGCCATTGGTTTGAAAGTACAACCGGGCGATAAGCTGGACATTGAAACATGGGCAAAATTTAGAAAAAAAACCTCATATAGCAGATCGGGAATTACAAATGCTATATCATCTATATTGGGAGCCAGTTATGTTGGCACAGCCCCAGGGCTGGAAACTGTTGTGAAGGCTACTGCGGCTTTTCAAAGTGGAATGACGCCAGTAACATCTCCTACACCCTCAGGCAATGGAAATGATCTTAATACAGTTCCGTTCGCGTATGTCTACTATTTGTTATACGATCGCAATTCTGTATTCATCACCGCAGGCTGGGCAAGAGTTCCCACTTCTGCCGGCTTCGATCCAGGTTACGAAGCTTTATCATTACACCAAAAAGTCTCCATACCTCAGATAACCATTAATGAATCGGGCTACATCTATATTTTCGCGTCCAACGAAAGCGAGAATACGGATGTATGGTTTGACGATTTAAAAATTACCCACCAAAGATCCAACATTGTTGCCGGTGCCGATTATTATCCATTTGGTTTGGCCATGGACGGCCGCGAAATTACACGCGAAGATTACCGCTACGGTTATCAAGGACAATACAGCGAAAAAGATAAAACCACAGGCTGGAATGAGTTTGAGTTGCGAATGTATGATTCCCGATTTGGCAGATGGATAAGCCCTGATCCGTATGGGCAATTCGCGAGTCCTTACGTGGGAATGGGGAATACTCCGAATGGGCGTGTTGATACAGATGGTGGATGGAGTTGGATTACTGCTGGCGCAGGTTTTGTCGTTGGGGCTGCCGTTGGATATTTTGCGTCTGATGGTGATTTGGGTTGGACGATTGTAGGAGGCATAGCAGGAGGTGCAATTGGTGGTGCTTCATTTAGTACAAACACTTCAATCGTAAGCGCTGGCAGCCAGACTAATGCTTTGATGTTACAGAAATCCCTAGGCCTGTCTAGTTTTGGCAAATCCATTGGAAATACATTTAGTAGCGCGGGAAGTTTCTTTGGGAAAAATTCTGGAGCATTGACTAATATTGGCCAATCTATTTTATCAATTGATCAAAACAGGGTAATGGCTGGAGGCGCGTGTTGTCCGGGTCCATGCTGTCCTGTCTCCCCAATAGCTACAACAACTGTACTTCCTGGACTGCCTACAGCTATGGTACCTGTAGTATCTAGAGCTCTTCCACTTGGAGCCGCCTTTGCGATTGGTTGGGAGATTGGAAAGACAAATTGGTTTATTAATAATATTTTTGATCCGACTATTGAATGGGTTGACGCTGCAACCACTAAAGCGCATCATAATTTAGAGGCAAAAAAACGTAGTAACGAACCAATAGGAGGTAGGAACTATTCTTCTAGAAAAAAAGATGCCTATGAAAAAGCTAAAAGAGCAGGTGATGGAGGAGAGCCGGAACTAGATCCTGATGATGGTCATGGAGGTCCCCATTACCATCCTACAAGAGGTGGAAAACGCTTTAACCATGATCATTATTACTTTCCTAAAAATCAATTTTAACTTTTTATATGCATAAGAATTTCGGACTTATAGAATATTCGAAAAATGGAAATCTGAAAATGGTTCGTCATCTTTTAAAAAAAGACGAGGATGTGAATATGATTGATAAAATAGGCTACAATGCTTTGCATTGGGCAATCATCAAAAACAACTATAAAGTCGCACAAGTATTAATTGATTCGGGAATTGATCTGATGGTAAAAACGAAAAAGAATATTCTGCCTATTGAATTAGCTATTTATAGAGGGCACAATAGGTTTGTTAAAATGCTTTTTTACTCATATAATAAAAAAACGCAATCATCTCTTATTCATACGGCAGCAGCCGTAAACGATGCGAAAATTTTAACATTCTTAATTCAAAAAAATGTTGATGTAAACGCTAAAGATACTAGCCGCAAAACAGCTCTTCATTGGGCTGCTCAAGAAAACTCAGTAAGGGCTACAAAATTGCTAGTTAAGATAGGCGCTAAGATTGATGCAATTGACGCTGAAGGAACTTCACCACTAATGATTGCTACCGGAGCTGGAAGTTATGAGGTAGCTAAAATACTTATTAAAAGTGGGGCAAAAACAAACCTTAAAACTAACAATGGAGAAACTCCATTACACATCGCATGTGCATTCGACAGAATGAAATTGGTTAAGTTGTTTATTCGGAATAAGGCAAATTTAAATATTCAGGATAATGATGGTGGAACTCCACTTCATCTTGCTGCAATGTCCTGTAATATGGCCGTAGTTAATCTGCTTATTCGGAATAAAGCGATGTTATCCATTAAAGATAATAATAATGATACTCCTTCCGAATTAATTAAGAAATGTGTAAGGTTCAACAAGCTAAAATCTTAATTCTCCAGATAGTCTCATCCTTCCGGGGTTCTGGAGGAACAAGGAACTTAATAGTGAGGATGAATTATGTTATATGAGATAAGAATAGTTAGGTTGATAAAGTACTTTAATATAAATCATACATAAATTTACGGACATAAATAGTTTAGTATAAAAGTGGCAAGAAGGGCGATGAACCAAAGACGACAAGGTGTCCGGCGAGGAAGCTTATTATGGGAAATAAAAAAGACAATTTAATAGATATATGGTTAGAGGTTTACTGTTAGTATTACTTTTTTTTACTCCCTGCATTTTATCTGCCCAAACTAAAACGTTCAGCTACCACCGTAATGGAAAAGATATTACGATGACTGATGGAAAGGCCACCTATAGGTTTGGGCGATATATTAATAAGACCAACACGGTAAAAGAAAAGCGGGTAGAGGTAAAGGAAGGAGAGTATCGGATCGTTATTAATGTTAATCCTACGGGAGCAGAATTAAAGACATTAGTCAATTCAAAAGATAGTGTACTCGGCACGAGCTACCTGAGCGGTAAAAATAAAAATGCCATACATTTGCCCGATGGCAGAATGTTGCAGCGTGAAAAATCCCCTTCTGGAAACTGGATTTATAAAGAAGAAGGGAAAACGGTATTAACTTACAGAGCCCAAAAAAATGCCGATAAAAGCAAAAATATTATTGTAGAATATCAAGACCGCACTTTACCAAGTGATACGATGGAGATTATCTGTCTCGAACATGGCGCAGGTTTATTACATGAAAACAGAAACTTGCTTGTAGTTGGCGTGGCTGTCGGGTTGGCATTGATGCGTGTTGCTTTGGCCGCGGGTGGTTGAACGGAAAACATTCCTTTTGGACAAAAGAATATACTATATCCTGATACTCAATTTCACCATGCTCATGTTTACAGCAAAGGGACTACATCGTATTGACTCTGTTGTTCAAGTACCAACATTGGATTCTATACCCGTGTTTCATCAAGCAGACTCTGTTGCTGAAAAGCTAAAACAAATACCGGCCAATTTTTCAGCGAAAGCTGATAGCCTGAAAGGAAGCTTGCAGACTCCATTGGATTCAGTTCAGACAAAAATTCAAACTTTACAAAACTCACTAGTGCAGCGGCTGGATTCACTAAAAAAGAGAGGCCTACCTTCAACCGGTTTCCAAAAGCAGTTGGATAGTGTGGAGCATTTATCAAATGCTCCACAAGCGCAATACGATAAGCTTCTTGCACTTCAACAAAAGTTGCAGGAGGATTTGCAAAGTAAATTAAAACTGGATTCGCTTGCTTCTATTGGTGATGGTGTTAAATCAAAGATAGAGGAGCTTAATCAAGCCTCGGCCAAGTTGGGTCTTGGAACAATTAACACACCGAGCTTAAATACTAATCTGTCTGAAAATATTTCCTTACCAGCAAATAGCCTCCCACAAATAACAACTCCTGAATTAAATGCTAGTGGTTTAGATAAAGCAGGAGCACTGGATTCTGAAATACCATCAACCGGAAATGTCAGTAATCTTGGCAAAAATAATCATGAGGTAAACATCAAGGATGCGAAGGATAAAGTACCGGGAGAAGTCGGGCAGATTACTGAAAAAGTGGATCAGATTAGCAAGGGTGTAGGTGAAGCAGGTGCTATCGTTAAAGACGCAGGTCAGTACACAGAAGAATTAAAAACGATAAAGGAGGAAGGATTAGCAAGCGCAGAGAAACTACCAGAACTGGCTGAACAACAATTGATGAAAATAGATGAGCTTGCGGCCTTCAATCAGGAGCAAGCGAATGCTACAAAGCAGATTGATCAGTATAAGGACATAATTGAACAGTATAAAAAAGAGAAAGCTATTGAAGACGAGTTGATCGAAAAAACGAAAGAGCTGGCAACCGACATCATATTACAGAATAGTGGAACGGTAGGTGGTGCAATGAAGAAGATATCAAAATACAGAGCCAAGTTTTCTGACGTTGCAGATATGCGTTACCTCCCCAAACATGCTCCCAACCCTGTGAAAGGATTAGGCTGGAGAGAGCGATTTGTTCCAGGGTTCACAATGCAGACTTTTAGCACCACTGTGTTATGGTTGGAAATTGATCCACAGATTTATTATAAACTGAATGGAAGCTGGTCTGCCGGAGTTGGCGCCACTTATCGATTCTCGATGACACCCAATAGGTTTAGCTTCCATGATTTTGATAACCTGAGTGGCGTTAAAATATTTACGCAATACACTGTTTTAAAGGGTATCTTTCTTCGCGCAGAAGGTCAGTACGTAAAATGGAAACCTTATGGTTTATATAAAACTGACCCAGATGTTGTAGATGAGGCCTTTATTTTTGCTTTTGGTATTGGGAAAGCATACCAGGTAAGCAAGAACATCAGAGGTAATTCACAGGTGCTTTACCACTTAGCATGGCAAGGCGCAGACCCGTATAAATCAAAATTTCTACTTCGATTTGGATTTGATATTTCATTGCGAAAAAAAGAAGTAAAATCGTGGGAGAGAACATGGAAAGAGTTGAAGCACTGCAAGTAGGAAAGTGATACGTTGCATTTTTATATCGCTGTTTTTTTTTATCAAATTATCTATCGGATGGTGTCAAAACCTAGTAATCAATCCTAGTTTTGAAGAAGGAGAAGATCCGTGCGAGGTACCGACAGATTCAAGAAGGTTGCCGCAAATGGCACATTACTGGAGTTGCCCGAGTATTGGTACTAGCGACATATTCAGCACAGAGACGCCTATATATTGTTACGGGGCAATGCCGTATTCTACGTATGAAGATCCATGGTTTAAGGAACGGGTGCGCGTGGGGTCACAGTTTCCAAGGACAGGTAACCGCTTTGCTGGTTTTTTCGCATTTACGGGGTTGTTCACAACTCCCTGGGGAACTTACCGGGAATATCTTCAAGCTGAATTAAAGGAGGCAATGGTGCCTGGAGAGTCTTATTGTGTGGAAATGTATGTCTCGTTGTCTGGACAAAGTGGTTATGCTTGTAATAATATTGGAATCGTTTTTAATGACGATCCATTTTATATTTTTGATCCTCATGAACTTCCATTTACACCCCAAATAATTAATGATGACATTATTTCCGATTCTCTTGGATGGGTTAAGATTGAAGGAGTTTTCACTGCTACTTCTCCAGTAAAGTATCTTATCATCGGCAATTTTTACGATGACGCACACACTAATTTCGAGCCATTTAATATAGATATTCCCCTTCCTCAAATTCTATTGTTTGACGCGTATTACTTTATAGATGACGTATCAGTGCAGAGAATTATTCACGGTGATTTTGTTTTCTCTGGAGGCACTGAAGTCTGCAAAGGGGACAGTGCCTTTGTGAAGGCAGAGATCGGTACGGATAATGTCATGTGGTATTCATTAGAAGATGAAAACACGATTATCCACACTGGACGAACACTTCATTCCAAGCCTGACACAACAACATCTTATCATGTTATTGCCAGAAGCTGTAATGCTCAAATAGAAGATACTGTAACAGTGGTTGTAAGGCCTCGCCCACAGATTTATCTTGGAAATGACACCACAATATGCAAAGGAGATCCGCATCATTTAGATGGAGGTATTGGAAATGTTAAATACGAATGGCAAGATGGCTCGTCAAGCCGTTTTCTTTCTGTAAAAAACACGGGTATCTATTCTGTTATTACTGAAAATGAGTTTGCATGTGAAAGTCTGGACACGGTTGCCATTGTGGTGGCTCAAATTCCTACAGTCGACTTAGGAATGGATTCTTTCGTGTGTGATGAATTCGTTCCGCTAAAAGTAAAGCCAGGTGATCGCACCTTTTTATGGTCTACTGGTTCTACAGATTCGATATTCATACCATCGAAAGCTGGAAAGTATTGGGTTACTGTAAAAAACCAGTGTGGTGAATCTACTGATACCATTACTGTCTATGGTGTTTCGGATATTTTTCTTCCGAATGTAGTGACAATCAACCAGGATAATATCAACGAGAAATTTGAGATTGGAGGCGTAAGCGGTTTAATATCTCCGCAGCTCAACATTTATAATCGATGGGGAGATAGAATATTCTCCGAGAATAAGTATGACAATACATGGCCAGATGATATTTCTATCGCATCTGGTGTCTACTATTTTTCACTAACAATTCCAGGCTGCAGCTCTTTTACCGGTTGGATTCATGTGCTTCATTAAAGATGGATTTATAAATTCCTTTTTGATATAGATGCATCGGAAAGAATTCGAATTAAGTCTGGCGTAATTATACTGTTGATCGGAGGGTTAAACTTTGCCAAGGAAAAGATATTTTCCTTTACTTCGACAAGCTTTCCAATGCCCGGCCTTGAAAATGCCACCACCTCGCACGATGCAGTCGACATGCGCATATTCAAGCATCTAGGCTTGAGCCGCCTTCAACCTCCCATAAACCTTCTTCAACATATAGCCTTTCACTAAATCGCCAAACTCTTTATCGTCCATCATTTTGCCGAAGATGTCTTGGTTTTGTTCCATGCGACTAATGAGTTTGTCCATGAAGACATCATCGAAACCGAATTTGAAGTTGGCCATGGTGTTGCTGCGCGCTTGCTCTGCCAGCTTTGCATCGGCTACTAATTCTGCTTCGATTTGATCGAAGAATAATTTATCGGCATCGTTGAATTCTGTAGCAAAGCGTTTGTTGAGTACCTCAATTATTTCGGATAAGGTTGCCAGTTCTTCTTTGGTCATTCGTATGCCGGCTTCACCTCCTCCTTGCAATTCGTATTCGGCTTGGTCTTCCATCACAATGTTATGCTCTCCAATTTTTTGAAGTCTGTAGTACTCCAATGACACCTCATCACCAAGTTTGAATCTATCTTCAGCTTTAGTACGTGGCAATACTTTTAATAGGTATTTGCCATAGATGAAAAACTTCTCAAGTTCAACATCGGTGAAGGGCATAATCTGTGTAAGGAAGGAATATAACCGAATGAATGATTGAAGTGCGTGTTTGAAATTCTCCTGTGTTAGCTCTGTCCCTAACACATCATCCTTCGTATTCTCTTTTGGCAATTGTTTAAATCGCTCTACTGAAGGAGCCACTAACGCGTAAAGTTTAGCCTGGTCTTTTACATTTAGAACTTTGGATGATTTCAAATAGATATTGCAGAAACCATCTATTTCGGTCTGCCAAATTATGTGAGCCTTTTCTATTTCAGCTTTGAGATCGTATAAATGATTTGGATCTGAATTTTCTTCGATTGTTGTTAACTCGTAATACGGTTGAAAGGAGCTCAATATTTCAACCATTTCATTGGCAAAATCCAATACAAAAGTATCTTCTTTACCAGCGTGCATTCTGTTGAGGCGTGATAGTGTTTGAACTGCTTTTACACCCGAAAGTTTTTTATCTACATACATAGTATGTAACAAAGGCTGATCGAAGCCTGTCTGATATTTATCAGCTACAAGGAGTAATTGATACTCGCTGGTTGCAAATTTCTGTGGTACTTCTTTTTCTTTGAAGCCATTCAGTTCCACTTCTGTTACGCCATCAGGATAGACATCGTATTTTACTTTTCCCGAAAAGGCTACAATTGTTTTAATATCGGAGTAACCATTGTCTTTAATGTATTTATCAAACTCTTCTTTATAGCGAACAGCATGAAGGCGTGAGCTCGTTACAACCATAGCTTTTGCCTTGCCTCCAATCTTCTTGCATACGATCTGGCGGAAGTGCTCAACCATTACTTCAGTTTTCTGTGCAAGGTTGTGCGGATGAAGCGACAGGAACCGTGCAATGGCACGTGCCGCTTGCTTCTTGTTTACCTTCGGGTCGTCTTCAATTTCTTTTGAGAGTTTGAAGTATGTTTTATACGTAGTGAAGTTTTTAAGCACATCTAGAATGAAACCCTCTTCGATGGCTTGCTTCATGGAATACAAATGGAATGGTCTTGGCTTTCCATCAACAATTGATGGTGTGCCAAAAACTTCTACTGTCTTTGATTTTGGCGTGGCGGTAAAGGCAAAGAAGCTAAGGTTATTCTGCTTGCCTCGCGCTTGCATGGATTTTCTGATTTCATCTTCTGCATCTTCATCTAAACCGGAATCAAATTCTTCTTTCTCCGCTTCTTCTAATGATTTAGCAGAAAGCACTTCTTTCATTTTCTTGGTTGCTTCACCACCTTGGGAAGAATGTGCTTCATCTATAATGACTGCGTATTTACGATTCTTTAATTGACCAATTTTATCGAGAATGTAAGGGAACTTCTGTAAAGTGGTAATGATAATATTTGAACCGGCCGTTATAGAATCAGCAAGCTGTTGTGAGTCTTTATCAATCTTTTGGACAACGCCATCTTTATGCTCAAACTGGTAGATGGTATTTTGCAGTTGATTGTCTAACACTCTGCGATCGGTGATCACGATAACAGAATCAAAGACGCGTTCGTCTTTAGCATTATGTAGGCTCGACAAACGATAGGATAGCCAGGCAATAGAATTTGATTTGCCCGAACCTGCAGAGTGTTGGATAAGGTAATTTCTACCTACACCATTTTCTTGTGCATCTTTTGTTAATTCTCTAACCACTTGCATCTGATGAAACCGTGGGAAGACAATGGTTTCCTTTTTCTTTTTTATTCCATCGAATTCATATTCTTCCACATTTAGATGTAAGAACCTGGCAGTGATATCGAGAAAGCTATCTTTCTGCCATACGTACTCCCATAGGTAGGAGGTTCGATACCCATTCTTGTTTGGTTCATTGCCTGCACCATTTTTGAACCCTTTGTTAAATGGAAGGTAGCGTGTGTTTTTACCATCGAGCTTCGTGGTCATGAAGCACTCATCAGCATCTACTGCAAAGTGAACAAGGGAACGTTTCTTGAATTGGAAAATGGGTTCGCTTGGTTCGCGATCATACACATATTGCTTCTTTGCATTTTGTATGTCTTGACCGCTGAATTGATTTTTAAGTTCTATGGTTGCAATGGGTAGGCCATTTAATGACAACACCATGTCTAATGAATTCTTACCGTTGCGTTCGTAGAAGAGTTGGCGCGTAACAGAAAGATGATTGGTTTTATATAACGCTTCTGCTTCCTGATTCAACGAAGTCTCAGGCCGAAAGAATGCCATGCGAAACTTGACACCATAATCGGTAAAGCCATTTCTAAGAACATCTAATGTGCCGCGCAGATCCATTTCTTTGAGCAGGCGTTGAATTACCTTTTGCTCAACTTCTGTTTTGTGAACGGTATTAATTTTAGTCCACTCTTTTGGTTGAGATGATTTTAGAAACTGAACTACATAATCAGGGAAAATACCGATTTGGGGATCAAAGTCGTTTGATTGACCTTTTACATAGCCACCATCTTTTAACAAGGCGCTCTCAATAGCCGCTTCAAAAGTCAGTTCTGTGTGTATGCCTTTCGCCATGTTTAACTAAAGTTTATCACTACTAACCGACTAAACTTGAAATGACTAGGCAGGTTGCCCTGCCTAGTCAAAAAGCTATATGTTTGTTTTGGACAAAAACCATAGCATGGTCAAAGATATATCTAAAAATTTAGTCGGTCAGCCAATTTTCAAACAGATCATCAACTTATTGCCCAAGAATAAGTTTGACACGTTGGTTTTAGCTAAGGGCAGTGATAAATATTACAAGACGTTTACAAGTTGGGATCAAGTGGTCACCCGCTGTTTGGCATACTTTCCAGATGCGATTCTATGGGCGAAGTATGCGATGCTATGGTAGGGCTTCAAGGCAAGT
>JBBRFY010000042.1:0-23498 GCA_038241205.1 Cytophagales bacterium | reverse complement strand
ATTCTTGAGTAGTAAAATCCAGGCGCAGACAACGGATACATTAGGAATTGCTTCTGTCGAAGAAAAAGCAGACGCTATTGCCAGCCGAATGGAGCGGGAACTTTCTCTAACTAAAAAGCAGACTAAACAAGTTTCGCAACTGGCTACGCAACGCATTAATAGTCTTAGAAAAAAGGAAAATGCGGTCGTTTCAATTGAAGCAATCAATGAACAAACACTAAAGAAGCTTTATACTATTCTTAGTAGCGAACAATATAATAAGTATAAAGCGTTGAGGGTGGAGATTCAAAAGCAAAACAATGACAATTTGAAGGGAGTTCAAAACGTAACATTATCGGCTGATGATGTCGAACTAGATTTATAAGATACTAAGCGGCAAAGTCTACTAACGATAATCATGAAAAGCCTAAAACTGTTTATTACCTCTATTGTCTTTGCAAGTTGCTGTGCAATATCATCGTGCGATGAAGGGTTATTTTCGAAGTGTCGAAGAGATGATTACTCGTTCATTGCAGCGAATCCATTTTCATTCGGCATTCTTAACAAGAATACAAATTAGAATATATTGGCATACGGCCAAATTACCTACAGCTATGACACACTTCAGGTGAACGATGAAAATTGGGAGGCCGTTCTTAAAGAACCAGTGCCCGGGGACGGGATTATCGATATTCCTTTCCTAAAAGAATCAGATAAGGGGGTTATTAATCAACTTACCACCAGAAGATTTTATATGTATTTCAACTACTTGGATGTTGATACCATTGATATCGAATTTGACGTTCAAAAAAATAAATGCAAAGAACAGGTACTGAAAAGCTTCAAGGTGTCATATAACGACAGTGTCTATTCTGATGGGCTTACCGAAAGGGTTGTTTTTAGTGGATACTTCTTCAAATAAAGAATTGAGTCGAGATGAAAAACCTAAAACTATGTACTGCCTTTATCGCGTTGGCAAGTTGCTGCACAATAATTTCTTGCGATGAAGGACTATTTTCAAAATGCAGAAGAGATGATTACTCTTTTATTGCTGAGAATGGATTTTCGTTTGGCATTCTTGATAAAAATACAAAGGAAAACATATTAGCATACGGCCAGATTACCTACAATTATGATACCCTTCAATTGTATGATGAAAACTGGAACGCTGTTCTTATAGAGCCCGTCCCCGGGAATGGGATTATAGATATGCGTTTTTTGAAAGAAGAAGATAAAGGAGTAATAAATCAACTTACCAACAGGAGATTTTATATGTACTTCAACTACCAGGATGTAGATACGATTGACATTGCCTTTGAAGCCCAAAAGAATAAATGCAAAGAGCAGATATTGAAGAGCCTTAAAGTGTCTTACAATGATAGTATTTATCTGGATGGCCCAATTGAAAAATATTATGCATACTTTTTAAAATAGCATTAATCAAAGTTATAAAATCCTCAACTAATCTTATGAAAAAGGACACCATGTTAAATAAATTACTATCGACTCTAGCGATAACTTTATTTTATTCACCTCTGTATTTGCACAGCAAACCACTACCATAGCTGGTACCGACTTTAAGGATGTAGCCATAATAAAAGACAGCCGGCTTGGTAAAGAGTTTATTGCCAATACCAATTATTCCACCTATCCCCGACTTACGGCAAGTGCCTGGACTAATTCCGGAAAAAATGTATACACCAGGTCGCTTTTGTATTTTAATTTACAGAGTATTCCACAAGGCTCCGTTATACAGTCGGCCACGCTGTATTTTTACAGCGATCCTGCCGTTACCAGTCCTAATGCAGGCGATGGCAACAGCCAGCTAAGTGGCTCCAATGCTTTTTACCTGGAGAAAATTATACAAGAATGGAGCGAAGGGATTGTTACCTGGAACAATCAACCCACTACAACAACTGCAGATAGAATACTGGTGGCCGCATCTACTTCTGCTACTGAAAACAAGCAAATTAATTTAAACACAATTGTGCAGGGTTGGGTGAATAAACCCTCATCGAACAGCGGTTTAAAAATGACACTACAAAGCGAAGTGTATTACCGCAGCCGTAATTATGCCAGCATCAATCACGTGAACACTGCTATACGACCTAAGCTTGTGATCACCTTTATACCACCAACCCTACTAGCAGGCTGCGAAACACCTGATCTAACCGAGCAAGAATTAATGGCGTTGCCATGGTATGGAAATGAAACCTTTCTTCCGAATTACAACGATAGCCTTGAGCAGGCTCATGGTGCAGCCGCCACAGCAAGAATGGCTGATGTAGAAAGTCCGTGGCTAAGAATACCCCTTCAATTCTGGGTTTACCAGATTGCCAATGGAAATCCTGGAGGTCAAAATATATTTCCAGATGAATTGAGGTTTCAACGGTTGATGGATAATCTGAACGAAGCCGCCTATAACAACGGAGTAAAATTTCGCTATTATATTGGTGGTATTACGTTTGTTAACGATGCCAGTGCTTTGAGCATGGGTGGGTCTACAGAGCAGAGAACAATAGCAGAGCGGCATAAGGATGTAAACGCAGTGAACGTACATATTGTAGATGTGCTTGAAAATTCGGGAGGCGTGTACAATCCTTTATACAATGCCATTTTTATTCCCAGAACGGTTGGAGGTGCAAGAAGAAGAGCAACCCTAACGCATGAAGTAGGGCATTTTTTTGGTCTTCAGCATACTCATTTTGGTTCGGGAATAATCTGTTTAAGAGAGCCCGTTACAAGGGGCATCAGTTTTACCATTTGCCCAAATGGATCGCTATTTAGCAAGCGCTGTAATGTTACAGGCGATTTACTCTGCGATACGGATGCAGATACAAATATGTCGGAGGAAGGTGCGTATAACTCTGGGGATTGTACGTGGGATCCTCAAGGAAAAAGGGACTATAACAACGAGCTTTTTCATCCAGATACTCGAAACATAATGGCGTATGCGAATGATGACGGAATGATTTCTTGCAGAACCCACCTCAGCACATCACAAAAAAATGTGATTCATTATTCAGCTTTTAGAAAACAATTAAGGGCAAACTGGTTTATAGATAATAACAACAAATTTGATCGGTTTGAACCAGATGATAATCCGATTGCTGCACGCCCCATCGTTGTTGGCGAAACTCAATCTCGCACCTTTCATGTAACGGGTAGAACTGATAATGTTGATTGGTTAAATTTTGAGTATCCTGCAACAGGTTCATTTTATAACTATCAGGTAGTGGTTACTCAGATCGATGCAGCAGCAGTAGGCGCGGTGAATATTAGTCTAAATACTAATAACGCAGCTGGTGCGCGTGTTAATGGTGTTACCATCAACACAAATGGCAATGTAGTAACCTATACTATTCCCTGTAACCAACTGATCCCAGGAGCAAATTATCTTATTGAATTGCCAAGAGGAAGTGCCAATACCCGAAACTACACTGTAGAACTGAAGCTTGATGGTGTAAATCCGGTAAGTATTACAGGACCTTCGCAGGTCTGTACTAATGGAACTTTTACTTTAAACAATTTGCCGTTAGGAGTAATCAATATAATATGGTCATCTAGCAGTAACTTAAATTATGTCTCAGGTCAAGGAACAACAACCTATGTGGTAAGCTCTAATGGCAGTGGTAACGGAACTGTATCATTAACTATCGTAGGTGCTTGTGGCGCAGCATCTCCGATAACAAAAAGTTTCAGCGTGAGCAATGGCGGAAGCGTCACGTCTCTTGATGTTTTCTCTGAATGTTACGAACAGGTTTTTGAGACGGATTTTGCAGGTGGGGCAAGTGTTTATAATTGGAGCATTAATAATCTAGCAACTGGAGGTACGTATACCTATAGCAATTGGCCTTATAAATTGAAGGTAAGTCTTGGTCAAGGTAATTATCGCGTAAATGTTGGATCGGTTTGTTCAGGATCAGCTTCACTATACAGAAACTTCGTTGTTAATTGCGGTGGTTCACAACAATTTACAATTTCTCCCAATCCCGCGAACGAGATGCTATCAATTGTTCAGATTACTCCATCCTCGAATGAAAGAACCATTTCTATCACTCCGCTTCAAAGTTTTGAGGCAAACCTGCTAGACAACTCTGGTAAGATTATTCTGGAATCAATGAAAAGTAATAATGAGAATAAAATTAATATGGATGTAAAGGGGTTGAAGAAAGGCAATTATATCGTCCAAATAAAAACAGCGAATGAAACCGCGACTCAGCATATAACAATTGAGTAATAGTTCTTTCATATATAAACATGCTTAAAAAAAGAAGGCTGACTTTATAAAGTCAGCCTTCTTTTTTTATTTGTGTACTCCTAATAAAAATTAACCATTAACGAATAACTCTTCACTACGCATTCAACTGAATCTCTTCGCCTTCCTTATTCAAGAATTTGAATTCTGTAATACCCATTGATGAATCAACAATGAGGTTAACCCATCGCTTGTATTTAAAAAACCACTTTGTGCGTTGCGAAATAAATCCTTTTGTAAAGTATGCCTGAACGTATGGGTGCAGTGCCAACACTAAACTCTTTTCATTCTGTTTGGCAAAAAGATGTTCTATGTGTTTTTCAATCTGATCGGTCACTAAAATAGACGCGAGAATTTTTCCGGTACCGTTACATGCCGGGCAAACTTCTTTCGTAATGATGTTCATCTGAGGACGAACACGCTCCCGGGTAACTTGCATCAATCCAAACTTTGAGAGCGGAAGCACGGTCGATTTTGCTTTGTCGTCCTCCATCTCATCCTTCATAATTTTGAAGATGAGCTTTTTGTTGTCCGGATTTTTCATGTCGATGAAATCGACCACGATAATTCCACCCATATCGCGAAGGCGCAACTGACGAGCAATTTCTTTTGCGGCTTCAATGTTTACCGATAACGCAGTAGTTTCCTGATTCTCTTCACGATTGGATTTGTTACCACTGTTAACATCGATAACATGGAGTGCTTCCGTGTGCTCGATGATAAGGTATCCACCTGCCTTTAAACTAACGGTCTGACCGAAGGCCGATTTGATTTGGCGCTCGATACCATAATGCTCGAATATCTTGGCTTTGCCAGTGTACATCTTTACAATCTTCTCCTTATCGGGAGCATTGGTATGGATGTAGGCTCTTACCTCTTCAAATATCTTTTTATCGTCAACGTGAATATTGTCGAACGATTCGTTCAACATATCCCGAAGCAACGATGAAGTTTTGCTGAGTTCTCCTATTACTTTGTCGCGCGGGTTTGCGGTAACCATTCGGGTCATACCTTCTTCCCAGGTAGTCACCATCGTGCGCAGGTCACGATCTAATTCGGCTACCTCTTTGCCTTCCGCAACGGTGCGAATAATGACACCGAAGTTTTCGGGTTTGATGGATTGGATAAGACGAAGCAATCGCTTGCGTTCATCACCGCTCGTGATCTTTCTAGAAACGCTTACTACGTTCGAAAATGGCACCAAAACCAGGTATCTGCCGGCTAAGGATAACTCACAGGATAATCGAGGCCCTTTTGTTGAAATTGGCTCTTTAACAATCTGAACCGGGATCAGTTGACCTTTAGACACTTGCTGGGTAATTTTCCCGTGCTTGTCTATTTCCGGTTCGGAGTGAAATTTTTCTAGTTTTCCACCCATAATCTTTTTGGCGCGAACCAGTTTGGTAAACTTTTGAAGTGAACCGAACTGAGGGCCAAGATCAAGGTAATGTAGGAATGCATCTTTTTCGTAGCCGACATCAATGAATGCTGCATTGAGTCCCTGAATCACTTTCTTAACAGTGCCCAGATAAATTTCGCCTACGCTGAATTTGCTCCCATCCTCATCGTTGTGGAATTCTATGAGCGTCTTGTCTTTTAGAAGAGCTATACGACATCCATCTTGAGTTGCACTAATGATAAGTTCGTTACTCAAAACGCTAAAAATTAAATAGTAAAATGATGTGTACAGTCTGAATGAACAGACATAATCCCCAAAGGATTACTTCTTCTTGTGTCTGTTCTTACGAAGACGCTTCTTGCGCTTGTGAGTAGCCATCTTGTGCTTCTTTCTTTTCTTTCCGCTTGGCATATAATGCTTTGGTTTTTCTTTGGTCTGTAAAATTGCTCTTTGATTGGGAGCTCGCTCACAGTTTTCAGTTTGTTGAACAATTATTTTAAATCCTTCAGATACGAATCAACTGTTGCTTGCACCGCAGGATCCTTCTCCATCTGTTTCACTTTTTCAAATTGCTCTTTTGCTTTTGCTTTTTTGCCTGTGTTCATATAGGCAATACCTAATAAAAGCTGACCCTGACTATTGCTCGGATTGATTTCAATCAACTCCTCCAATCGCTCCACCGCCTTATCGTTTTGACCCGACTGTAAGGAGAGCATGCCCAGGTTAAAGAGCGCTAATTCATTTTTTGGATCAGTCGCAATAACTTCGCGTAGCATTAATATGCCTTGCATCGGGTTTGCCGAGCTAACATATGTCATGGCCATCTTGTTTTTTACATCTAGGTTGTTCGGGTTTACCGCCAATACCTTTTTGTAAAACTGCTGCGCTTTTTCAGCCAATTGATTTTGCTTTTCTTGATCGATAGCAAAAGAATATGCCTCATAATAGCGGTCGCCCGTTTTGATCCAACTCTCAGTAGTGTTAAAGAACTTCGATTTCTCTTCTTCAAACCATGCCGCGCTGTCAAATTTGCCAGCTATTTGGTACAGTTTTGCCAAAGAGTCGGCAAAGATAGCATTTTTTTCATTTTCCGAACTTGAAGAATATTGAGCCCGAATATTTTGAATGGACTTCGAAAGTTCTACAGGAACGTTGTTGTGCATGGCGCTTTGCTGTCGCACAGAATCCTTGCGTTCCGTGGCCATCTCGCTATCATTTTCTACCACCACTTTGGGAAGCAAAAAAATCAGCCAGATCACCAAGGCGCTTGCTGCAATAATTATGATTCTAGTTTTAAGCATGAAGGAGGGGAGGCTTCATCACTTAAACATTTCTGCAGAAGTGACGGTTAAGACCGATTATAATTTATCAGCAGTTTGCTTTACTTTTTCGCTATTCTTGATCTTATTCACAAAAATTTTGGCAGGCTTAAAGCTCGGCACATAATGCTCTTCTATAACCAAAGCGGTATTTCTAGAAATATTCCGTGCGATCTTCTTTTTTCTCTTTTTGTTGATAAAACTTCCGAACCCTCGAATGTAAAGGTTATTGCCATTGGCCATGGAGTTTTTCACTACGCTAAAGAAAGCTTCTACCGATGCGGTTACATCTGCTTTGTCAACTCCGGTCTTTTCTGCGATTTCGGTAATAATGTCGGCTTTCGTCACTGTACTATTTTTTTAGTCGAATATAATGGTAGTAAAAAATTGGGATCGCAAATTTATGTGCCTCATCCAGAATTAAAAATGAATATTGAAAAAATCTGATAATCAAGTAGATGGATAAACGATATTTCTCTGATAAAGTCGTTGAGTGGTACCAATTAAACAAACGCGAACTTCCTTGGCGGGATACAAAAGACCCATATAAAATCTGGTTGTCTGAAATTATTCTTCAGCAAACGCGTGTTATTCAAGGCTTACCGTATTATTTAAACTTCGTTGAAAAATTTCCTAGTGTAACAGAATTGGCGGCTGCCTCTGAGCAAGAAGTGCTGCGATTGTGGCAAGGCCTCGGTTATTACACGCGTGCGCGAAATTTGCACAAATGCGCGAAAGAGTTAGTGAGCATATATAATGGAACCTTTCCTAAAACGTATTTTGAACTCCTTAAACTTCCCGGCATCGGTGAATATACAGCAGCGGCCATTGCATCCTTTGCGTATAAAGAGCCCGTGGCTGTTGTTGATGGAAATGTGTTCAGGGTATTATCTCGAGTGTTTGGAATTGATCTTGAGATCAACCGACCAGAGGGAAAAAAACACTTTACTCAAGTTGCTAATGATTTAATTAATGCAAAAAATCCTGATTTGCACAATCAGGCGATGATGGAGTTTGGAGCAACTTATTGTACACCAAAGTATCCGAGATGCGAGGATTGCATTTTTAAATCATCCTGCTTTGCCTTTCAGAATAATCTGGTGAGTGCTCTTCCGGTTAAGGTAAAATCGAAAGCATCTCAAAAAAGATTTTTCTATTATTTGGTGGTTCGAAAAGGAAAATCGTTGGCCATGAAGATTCGCGATCAAAAAGGTATTTGGCATGGGTTGTATGATTTTCCCCTCATCGAAAAAACAAGAGCCGTTAAGATTGAAAAGATTTTAAGTGAAGATGTTAAATGGTCGGCCAAGAAACCTAAGCCCGAAATTTCAAAAAGCTATAAGCATATTCTAAGCCATCAGATTATTGCCGCGAAATTTATCATTTTACCTTTTGGTGAAATTACCGCTGCGCTGAGAAAGGAATTAAAGTTCTATTCGCCCAATCAAATGGCAGAATTGCCAAAACCAGTTCTGATCAGTCGGTTTTTGCACGATCATCACCTTTTATAGTTGACGTAAGAATGGTAATTTTGAAATGTCAATCAAAAAAAATTAATCTAAAAATCTAAAAGCTATGTCAGGTGTAAACAAAGTAATACTCGTTGGCCGCGTTGGAAAAGAACCGGAAGTGAGAAATTTAGAAAACGGAGCAAGCGTTGCTAACTTCAGCCTTGCTACTTCAGAAACGTATAAGGATAAAATCACAGGCGAGAAAAAAGAAATCACTGACTGGCACAATATTGTGTTGTGGCGCGGACTTGCCGAGATCACACAGAAGTATGTTCATAAAGGCGACATGCTTTATATAGAAGGGAAAATGCGCACGCGCTCATGGGAAAAAGACGGAGTGACGCGTTACACCACAGAAGTGATTGGCGACAACATGACTATGCTTACTCCAAAAGGAGGAGGAAGCAGTTCGGTAAGTTCTGAATATTCGCAAGAGAGACCAATGGCAGACTCCAGCAATGCAACCCCGCCAATGCATTCTTCTACTGACGACTTACCTTTCTAAGTTTTCACCATAAAGATCACGAGAAACAATTCGTTGACACGTTGACAATAATCTATTGTCAACTTTTTTTGATTCATTGTCAACTGATTATTGCCTACTGTTAATTCTCCAAAATGGATAATCGCCTGCGAACAATTTTCATTATTATGCTTATCGTTTCATCTTGTTCGCGCGATTATCTACCGAAGCCGCTTGGTTATAACCGGTTGATTTTACCCGAAGCAGCATACCTTTCCTTACCCGATTCGCTTCCATATTCTTTTGAATACTCCAAGCATGCAAAACTTTTACGCGACACCTCGCGCATTCATGAGCGTTTTTGGATTGAGTTGTATTATCCTGATTTGAAAGCCAACGTACACGTTACCTATCATGATCTAAATGGTAGCAAAAAGTTATTGCAAGAATATACAGATGACTCGTACACGTTAACCGCCAAACATCAGATTAAAGCCTACGCCATTAATGAAGTGATTACCAAAACACCGAGTGGAAAAACAGCTGTGATTGCTGAACTCGAAGGCGAAGTGCCAAGCCAATTTCAGTTTACGATTACCGACTCATCGCAAAATTTTCTGAGAGGTGCATTATATTTTGATACCAAAGTGGCGAATGATTCTTTGGCTCCTGCTATTGCTTATATGAAGGTTGATATTATGCATTTGATCAACACGTTGCAGTGGAAAAAATAGCTAGCCGCATGCTTCAGGCTACAAGCTCGCGGCCTGAGCGTGAAGCGTGTAGCCAAAATTTAAGTTAGCCGCACTAAAACATCGACCAGCATTAATTGCTAAAACCAATCTTCACGCCACTATAAAAATTAATTGTTGGCGCAGCATTGTAGTAGCGTTTACCTATTGCGTTGAGATCGTTGCCTAAACTATATTTTTCATTCAATGCATTATCAACTCCGGCAAAGATATCAACAGAAAATTTACGCCACGATTTCCGATACCCCAACCGTGCCCCTAAAAGATTGTAAGCCTTTGCATAATCTGTGTTGGCATCGTTCAATGGAATGGCATCGGTGTGATTGAACGTAATGTTTGTATAGATACCAAAACGAAAAGTTAAATCGAGACCCGCAACGTAAATTCCAGGAGCTACTCCTGTTAATTTATTTCCTGCATAGCGAATAGTATCTTTTGCGTAATCTCTAAACTGATAATCGTTTAAGGTAACACTCGTCCATAGTTTGAAATTGGATAGAAGAGCGCGTTCTGCGAGTTGAGGCATCCACGCAAGCTGATGCTCTAATCCTTTCTGATCGGTACTTCCTGCATTCACAAAATATTCAGCACCATCATCCTCTCTGCGAATTACAATCGTTTCTTTTAAATCGAAGTTGTAAGCAGCAACATCAAAGGTAAGTTGATTGCTGAATAGCTTTCCGCGAAAGCCAAATTCAATATTGTTTCCTTTTTCAGGATTTAGTTGTTGATTGAAAACAACATTTGACGGATAAAGCTCTTCTAATGTTGGTGGAGAATATCCTTGCGAGAATGTTCCGTAAACAGAAAAATTTGAATTTAATTTTTTGAGCAACGCCACGCGCGGAGAAAACACTGCATCAAAATTTCGTTCATCGTTTACATTTGGAACATCAGAGAGTCGTGTGAATTGTACATCCGATTTATTTACACTTGCTCCAAGTGTAAGATAGAATTGATGTGGCAAATAAAATTCGCTTTGCGCGAAAACAAAATAGGTAGTGGTTGATAACTCATCATCATTTCGCAAAATACCTGGCTCACCTTGGTTATTTGCATAGACTTTTATAGGCGAAAATCCACGTTGGTACTCTGCGCCAAAATTTAATTTACCTTTATTAAATTGATAGCGGGTATTCGTTCTTCCTCCCAAACCTTGTTCTACTCTTCGCTCATAATTACGAATGCTCGGATTTTCAAATTGAGTGAACGATCCATACAAACCCGTCTTCGTTGTCCATTTTTCATTCCAATCATAGGTATGATTAAACCCCGTGTAAAATGTTTTGTTGTAAACCGCAGCGTGTTGTGCTTCTGCACTTGGATTTGGACCTGCCGCTGGCCTTGCCTGTTCAGGATTATCATCAAACTGTTGTTGGTTTAACCCACCCGGTGTTTGATAAAACAAATCAGCATACAAAAAATTAACTGCGACTGAGCTCCTCTTCTTCCTTCCATCAAAATTAATTTCGCCTTGCAATACATCTCTTGTCATCTTAGTTTGATCACGATATCCATCGGCTTGTTGATGCGCATACAACACACGAACATCAGCTCCTTCAGAATACGCATTACCTTGAAGACTGTACCGAAATAATCCAAAACTTCCAGCAAGAGCTGAAGCCTCAACACTGCTTTTCTTCAGCGAAGAATTTTTCATTAACATAACTCCGCCTGTGCCGGCTCCATATAGGCTTGCACCGGGGCCTTTCGCTATTTCAATTTGTTGAAGGGAACTGAAGTCTAAAAGATTGAGATAAGTATTACCTCCCGGATCAGTGAAAGGCAAATCATTCCAATACACTTTTACATTACGCACACCGAAGGGCGAACGTAAAGTACTTCCTCGAATAGAAAGACGATAACTCCCCGGTGACCTTTCTTCCATTCGAACACCGGGAATAGAATTGATGACGGGAACAAGCGAGGAGGTACCAAAACGATTAAGCTCTTGTTGTCCAACTAAACCAATTGCTAAAGGCACCTCTGTTAAAGGACGTTGATATTGATATGCGCTAATGACGACTTCATCAAGTTGCTTAGTAGAATCAACAGGCAACTCTTGTGCAGTTGTTGAAATTATAAATAACAGATAGGTGAAGAAAGTGAGAGATAATTTTTTCATTGATATAAATCAGGATGCAAGATATGCAACTACGTGATTTGTATAATGATGTTAGCTGTATTCTTGAGTCAATTTTTGGCGAGCGTTATAGATTAGAAATTTACCTATCACACTAGATTTACTGAATGTGATGAAGTAGTGTAAAATGCATCGTTCAAATGTTTTCGTTCGAAGCATTGTATTAAACCGCATGGGAAAACAACAACAATTTATCTCTGAGAAAAATGCTAGAGGTTGTTCTGTAGAAATCACGTTCGCTATTTAAAAGCATCCATTTAAGCACTTATTTCCACCTTTCAAAAAAAACAATCAGCGAAGTCAAAAGATTTAGCGATCTTGCGCCCCGAAACGATTTAAGGCCTTTGTCGGTTATAGTTCAACCAACAAATAAAAGGGCGATTTTAACTTAAAAAAACACATAACCATGGGAAGACCCCCAATATTACCGAAGAAAAAGAAAGATGGATTTTATCTTGAATTGCGTAATAAAGGCGCAAAGGCAGGCATAATCGTTATCCGCGATACATACGAAGCCATGATGCAAGCTGCTAAGCAATATGAAAACACAAAAGATGTGATCATTTTGGGCGAGCACAAAAGCGGTAAAAAAGTAGATGACAGCAAGAAAAAGGCAAAAGCCTAATTTGAGTTCGCTCGTTTAGAATTCCTTCAATAGATCTTCGATCTTTTTAGAACCTTCAAAGAAATTCAGCAGTCGGAGCAGTACCCGGTCAACTAAAGTATCCGGGCATGATGCTCCGCTAGTGAGAATAATTTTTGTTGGATTTTTCACAGGCAGGTAATTTTCTGTACGGATTTTTTCCTTTCGGTGATAATTAAAATGTTGAATCTCTTTGCTTGAAAGAATTTCGTTTTCTGAATTTACAAAATAGGTAGGAAACTTTCGTTCGCAGAGTTCTACTAAATGCGAGGTGTTAGAACTGTTATATCCGCCAACCACAATTGCCAAATCTGCATCAGTCTCTAAAAGTTTATAAGTAGCATCCTGATTGTCGTTTGTAGCATAACATAACGTATCACGCGTATCAGCCAAATGATTTTTTATTTCCTCCAGTCCAAATTTTGTAATCATCAACTGCTTAAAATAATCTGCGATAGCCTGTGTCTCTGTCGCTAACATGGTGGTTTGATTTACAACACCGACACGCTTAAGATCTTTTGATGGATCGAAGTTTTGTGAATATTGTCCGGCAAATTCTTTCAGAAAATTATCGATTGGTTTTTTTCCACGAATGTATTCACCAAGTTGATGCGCATCATTCATATCACGAACAATTATTGAAGGCGCAGCTTTTGAACTATGAGAAAATGTTGCACGCGTTTCTTCGTGTTTCGGTTTGCCATGAATGATCACCGTGAATTCGTCTGTACCTAATTTTTCAGAACGGTTCCAAACCTTTTCAACAAATGGACACGTTGTATTGTATTTCTGAACTTCAATTTCTTTATCTAACAAAAGGTGTTCGATTTCCAGCGTAGTGCCAAAGGCCGGAATAATTACAACGTCTTCTTTTGTGAGCTCGCTCCACGGAATAAATTGTGTTCCATCAGTATCCATAATAAACTGAATGCCGCGCGTCTGAAGATCCTGATTCACTTCCTGATTGTGAATCATCTGACTTAATAGAAATACGCGTTTATCAGGATTTTCTTCAATGGCTTTATAACTTATTTCGATGGCGTTTTCTACACCATAACAAAAGCCAAAGTGGCGCGCAATAAAAAATTGCACAGATCCGAAATCCAATAACGTTGGTGTAAAGTCTTGTTTACGCAGGTCTTTAATCCTTCGCGATTCTTTTATTTTTCCGGTAATAGATGACCGGTAATAGGCAGGAATTTCAAATTTTTTGATAAAAAGGTATTTTAACTAACGTCAAAGTTAGTACTCTTCTGGGGAAATCGTTATCCGTTAATCATGAAGTTGGATTAACGGATAACCTCAACATCAGGCTGCTTTAGAAAGCTTATCCTCTTTTACCTTATTAGTTCTAATCTCTTTCTTTTCGAGATCAAACCATTTTACTTCTACAAAATTGTTTTTGATGTACTTTAAAACCTCCATCACTTTTCCATCAATCTTGCTGCGTACACGCTCGCCTTTTCTAAACAATCGTCTCATAGTTAAATTTATGAATTTATTACATCCTGAAAGCATAGTTAAATTCTCTTGGAAAATTTTCATACGTACCAGAGAGAATAATTAAATCGCCTTGTTTCTTTTTCTTCAATAGTTCACTAAAGTCTTTCACATTTCGGACGGGTTCATCGTTTACTTTTGTAATGATAAAGCCTTCTCGCATTTCAGTGTACTTTGCCGGCTTGCCATTACCAAGATCTCGTACCCGAACACCATGGTCAATATCTAACTTTTTCAGCACTTTTCCATCTACCTCTTCTAAATCTAATCCTAAAGAAGCAAGGCCTTCACGCTCTTCCGCTTTTATCAATCCAATTTTGCCATCGCGGCTTTTTAACGTTACCGGAATATTAAATTCTTTTCCTTTTCTGTTCACAACAACATTTACCTTATCCCCCGGACGATGACGACCGATGGCTTCTGTCAATGCTGTGTTTGATTTAATTTCGGCTTCGTCAATTTTTACAATCACATCACCTTCTTTTATGCCTGCGTCTTTTGCTGAACTCTTTTCTGCAAAGCCTCCAATGTAGGCGCCTTCGTTAACGGCTAAGTCTTGTTCTTTTACCAACGTGCTATTCACATTTGATATGCTCACTCCTAACCAACCGCGCTGTACAGTGCCAAACTTAATGAGGTCTTCAACAATTTTATTTACAATGTTGGAAGGCACGGCAAATCCATATCCAGAATAAGAACCTGTCGGACTTGCAATGGCGGTATTGATGCCCAACAATCCACCATTTAAATTTACCAATGCGCCTCCACTATTTCCGGGGTTAATAGCAGCATCCGTCTGAATAAAAGATTCGATCGCAGTGTTACCATCCTGCGTATTGCGATTTAAAATATTGATACTTCTACCTTTAGCACTGATAATACCTGCTGTTACAGTAGATGTTAAATTGAAAGGATTGCCAACGGCCAAAACCCACTCACCAACTTTCGATTGATCGGAATCAACAAAAGATAAATACGGCAAATCTTTTGCGTTAATTTTTATTACAGCGAGATCGGTGTCTGGATCTGTTCCAATTACTTCTGCGGTAAAAGTTCTATTGTCATGCAACGTAACCTCTACTATGTCGGCATCTTTTACAACGTGGTTATTCGTAACAATATATCCGCCTGCGTTAATAATTACTCCAGATCCTGAACTTTGCCGAGGGCCTTGCGGAGCCTGTGGACCGAAGAACTGTTTAAACAAATCGTTTGATTGAGCTTGCTCTTCTCCGCTTCCTCCATCCTGAGTCGATTGAATGTAAACCACTGCGGGCATAACTTTCTCTGCTGCACCGGTAAAGTCAAGCGGCACGGCTTGTCCATTTTCATTTAGCGAATAGGCTACATTGGTCGAGGGTGTTCCTGAAACGTATTCAAGCTTTACACCATCTTCTTTTTTGTCAAGAAATTGAAATGCGGCAAGTGTGCAAAAACTGCCTAATACAGCCGCTAAGAAAAGTGATCCAAAATTTTTCATAGTTTTCAAATATTAAACTTTTTTATGTTTTAACAAAAACCAGACAAAGCTGGTGGTAATAGAAAATTTGTCATTGTCAATAAAATAGATTCTGTCATTTTTTCAACGCCTCTGTCATCATGCCTGTGGCGCCTTTGCAATCGTACACCTTAATACGCATTCCTCTGCAATTAAGTTCTGATAATAACATTAGCAGGCTAAACGAAGGAAAGGTTAAAACGTTTATTTTTATGAATGGTAAAATGAACTATGACGTATAAAATTTTAATGATCACGTTTCTATCGTTACGTTGCCTGGCCACGGAAGCACAACAAAGAGAGTTTGGATGGCTTGTCGGCAAATGGAAATTGGCTGAGCAAAATGCATTCGAAGAGTGGCGCGTTTCATCGGATAACAAAACACTTCAAGGTATTTCATATCAGGTTAAAGAAAACGATACCGTTGTGACGGAACGACTCATGATAAAGTTTGAGCAACCCTACTTTTTTTATACTTCAGATGTTGCCGAAAATCCTGAACCCGTAAAGTTTAGAATCACACAGTATAATTCAGATAAATTTTTAGCTGAAAATCCGATGCACGATTTTCCAAAAGCCATTCGATATAAACTGATACGTAAGGACGATCAGGATTTTATTAACGCCACGATAGAAGGTGATGGAAAGGTAATCGCCTATGCCTTCTCGAGAGTGAAGTAAACGCATTGAACGGCAGAGGACGCAGAGAAACGCAGAGTGTAATACAAAAGACAGTAACAAATACGCTCTCCCCATACTTCAACAAAACTCTCTGCGAATTTCAGCTCTGCGGTTTAATTTTTAGCTCAACCTCTCCCTATTCCTTCCCTTAATTTTAGATACTTTTGCAGAAAGTAAAATATCGAAATGGCAATTCAGGGAAAGGTTACACTCAAGGCAGGCAAAGAGTTTTCGATTGAACGGTTCCATCCTTGGATTTTCTCTGGCGCAATTCAAACTTTAGACGGGCAGGTAATTGATGGCTGTTGGGTAGAAGTAAAAAGCGCAAAGAATAAGGTATTGGGTTTTGGCCATTATCAAACCGGAAGTATTGCAGTGCGTCTTTTATATTTTGGCGATAAGCAACCGGATGAGAATTTTTGGACAATGAAATTGCAGAAGGCCTTACAATTACGCAACAGTACAAACTTACCTTCTCCGGAAACAAATGCGTTTCGTCTTGTTCATGGTGAAGGTGACGGACTTCCTGGATTGATCATCGATTGGTATAATGGTGTGGCTGTAATGCAAGCGCATTCTGTAGGCATGCATGAAGATCGTAAAAATATTACCGATGCACTTAAGAATTTGTTTGGTGAAAACCTAAAAGCAGTTTACTATAAAAGTCAATCGACACTTCCAGGAAAAGTTCGCGATGCACAACTAGACGAATATCTTTTTGGAATGGGTGTAGTGCCTCATGTTGTAGTTGAATACGAAAATAAATTTCTTATTGATTGCGAAGAAGGGCAGAAGACTGGTTTTTTTTTAGATCAACGTGAGAACAGAAAACTGTTGGGTAATTTTTCTTCTGACAAAAAAGTGTTAAACACATTTTGTTACACTGGAGGGTTTTCAGTGTACGCCTTGCAAGCCAATGCTACTTTAGTTCATTCTGTTGATGCTTCTGAAAAAGCGATTGCGCTTACGCGAAAAAATATTGAGTTAAATGGTTTTGATGTTAACACAAATACATGCTATGCAGAAGATACTTTTGATTTCTTGAAAGACAAACAGGATGCATACGATGTAATCATTTTAGATCCTCCCGCTTTTGCCAAGCATCGCGATGCACGTCATCAAGCTGTGCGCGGTTATCAGCGATTGAATGCAGAAGCCATGCGTATAATCAAACCAGGAGGAATTATTTTTACCTTCTCTTGCTCACAGGTTGTAGACCGACAACTTTTTTATGATACCATTGTATCAGCAGCTATACAGGCTAAGCGACAAATAAAAGTATTACATCATCTCACTCAACCAGCCGATCACCCCGTCTCAATCTTTCATCCGGAAGGCGAATACTTAAAAGGGTTGGTGCTTTTTGTGGAGTAGCTATTGTTTGTTTTAGAATTCAATATGAGATCTTACGATCTCTCTTTCCACATTTTAGGATCGCGAGAGGTATTTAATACGGCAGCGATAATTACTTGCTTTTAATTTTCATCAATTGTAAAATGGATCATGTATGGGAAATCTTTAAGAAGAGCGGTTCGAGTATCATCATAATGAACTGCAATTGCTTTAGGATTGTCACAGATATAATGAACAGTTTCTCGAACTAAAGTCGTGAAACGTTTGCCTAATCCAGACTGACGCTCATTATACCATGTTGCAGCTTCTTTAATATCGCGCTTGGCTAAATGAAGGATAACGGGTTTATACATTAGATATCTTTTTCAATTTCATTCATAGCAGAATCAAAGTCCAAAGCGTGATCGGGATTGGTTCTATATAACTCCATTCTTTTACGCACAATGGCTGTGTGCCATTCCGGTATGTCTAATTCTACGTCTGCAATATCCTTGAATTTTGTTTTTAGATCGTTCCATTCTTTAATTGGAATGAAAACTCCAGTGGTTTGGCCGTTGCCATCGGTTATGTATTGCAAGTTAATATTGAATTCTATTTGGGTTGTTGATCAAAGTAAAACTAGGAAACTAAGTTGTTTAATTTGTTGATTCAAATTTAGTTCAAAATCAGTTTGGCAATATTTTATTTAATATTAGTTAAGCTCTTGCGAAAGGGTGCCAACGAAGATAACACAAATAAAATTTTACTTCTCCATAGGTATTGGTGGAGGTCCGTCTGGAATATATCCCTTATAAACGTGACCTGCTTTGCGTTCATCAAATTCTTTTTTGATGTCGGTTCGAAGCTGTGGGTTCTCAAATAAATCAACCATTGTAATGGCCAGTGATTTGGCTGCGAACACCATACCTTTGTGGCCGATCGACATTCCGCCACAGGCTACAACAGACCAGCCATGCCATGCAGTATTGGCGGGAGCTGTTGTAACCAAAACCGTAATCTCTGGCACGATCCAACTAATATCTCCCACATCGGTTGATCCACCTTGCGGATGTTCAGCAGTATTTTTTAGTGGATAGATTTTCCCATCTAAACCTGTTTGTTCGCCACCTTGAACTTCTTGTATTTTTTTTGCGAACGCTATTTCTTCAGGTGTGTAAACAATAGGACCAAGTATTTCTAAATTCTTTTGCAATGCTTCGGCACCTTTTTTATTTACAAGCAATTCATAATCTCCCGATAGAATCGTAACCTTCGATTCAACTCCCGCAATTTCTGCCGCACCTTTGGCAATCTCTTTTACGCGGGCAAAAACTTCTTCTACACCTGCGCGCTTCGAATCGCGAACCCACATCCAAACTTTTGCATACTCCGGCACTACGTTTGGCACATCACCGCCTTTCATAATCGCATAATGCATGCGCACAGTTGGTTTTACATGTTCGCGCAGTAAGTTAACGCCATGGGTAAACGCTTCCAATCCGTCAACAGCACTTCTGCCATTCCATGGATCAGCTGCTGCGTGCGCTGCCTTACCTTTAAACTCAACAACAAAATCAACCAGTGCTTGTGAGCTTTGCATGTTCGCAATAATTTCTACATCTGGATGCCAATCGAGGCAAACATCAACATCGCTAAAAAGACCTTCGCGTGCCATATAAATTTTTCCACCTACGGATTCTTCTGCAGGTGTTCCGTAAAAACGAATGGTGCCTTTTAATTTTCCTTGTTGCATCAGTTCTTTAATGGCGATAGCCGCGCCCAAACTTCCTGCACCAAATAAGTTATGTCCGCAGCCATGCCCTGCCGCATCCGTTACAAATGGTTCTTTTGTGGAAATTGCCTTTTGAGAAATGCCGGGCAACGCATCGAACTCACCCATAATACCGATTACAGGTTCCCCCGATCCATATTCTGCTGTAAAAGCAGTTGGCAATCCGGCCACACCTCGTTTAACGGTGAAGCCCTGAGCCTCCGCATAATCTGCCAATGCCTTTGCCGATTTATGTTCCTTTAATGCAGTTTCTGCATACGCCCAGATTTCATCACTGAGTTCCGTTAGCTCTTGCTGATGTTTTTCTACCGATTGAATAGCAATTGTTTTATTCGGATTGACTTTCACATTTTTTGATTGCGCGAAGAGTATGTTCGCTGCCGCGAGAAGGGCGATTAAAAAAATTTTGCTTTTCATTTACAAAGAAGTTTAAGATCAAGGTATCGATTTTTTTTTGAAGGGTATTCGAAACTAAAATATGCGTTGAATAAAAAATTACTTTTATGGTGTTATTCCACGATTGGTTAACTACGATTGCAATTTTATCACTTGTTGAATCGATGGATAATCTTGAAATACATTTCACGCAAAGGCAAAGAGAATCCCGCAAAGGGCGCGAACAGATTCTCGAAATAGGTTGATTTTATCTCTATAGTTTACGGGACAATGCATAAAACAACTTTCAATGAAGATGATTTAACATGAATGTACACGTACCTGTAAATGAACTAACAGAGCCGTATGAAGCGAACGATTCAAGTACACTTATGTGATAGGCATGAGGATGAAAGCCTATCTTTCGTATCAGCGTGAAAGGAATTACAGATTCAAGTTTGATGTCGCGATGGGTAGTGAAAACGGGCAGTGAAAACGTTGCGCGACCAAGGTTAATTACGAATAGGTAGTTTATACAATTATAGTTGCCGCACCTTGATATTGCGGTAAACAACTTTGCCAGCATTCTGCAACCCTATATGCCCTGATCTTGCTACCCCGAAATTTGAAACTTCGGCCCATTTTCCTTCAGACTTTCGAGTGCGCCAATCATCACTCCACAATTCATATTCAACTACTTTTACGTTGTTTAGCCAATGTTCTACATGTAAATTGTCAACCACAATTCTTGTGGTGTTCCATTCGCCAACCGGTTTTACTTGCGCTCCTGCGGGGGCATACATGGCATAATTACCACCTGTATACTGGTTAGGTTTCATCTTTTCAGGCCAGCCGGCATCATCCATCACTTGGTACTCAGGGGCAGATTCGTATATCGGATCAGTTGAACTCTGTTTTACAAGATAAAAAATTCCAGAACTGTTTGCGGATGCAATTTTCCACTCCAAGTATAGTTCGAAATTCTCATACTCGCTTTTTGTTATAATATCTTGATTAGCGTCCCAGCCGGCTCCCGATGCACGCAACTCGTTGTCTACTGCTTCCCAACCTTTCATTTCGCCACCATTATACATCCTCCACTGATCGAGGGAGTTGTCTTTAAGCAAAAAAGACCAATCTTTAGTTTGCGCTGTTTTTGATGAAGTATGTTCGCCAGTTTTTTTGTTTGCTGAGCATGCCATAATACAGATTGCAAATATTAAAGTCACTAAGGGGTTCAAATTTTTCATGGGCAGTTCTCAAATTTTTATAAAAATAAAACTATTTCTTCTTGCTACCAAAATGTGTTGAACGCAGTTGTATCTATCCAGATCCTCGCCAAGACAATGCTTGACGGTGTAACTCACTCGTGACCTACTAAGCGTGAAAGGTATTTTATATGGCACACCGCTATTGTTAAAACAGCGAGAGCTGAGAAGCTCGTGCTGACTTTGCTTTATAATTCATTGCTGCTGAGGTATTCTCAATATGATAAACTTCCGAACATTCTTTTCGAGAGGCAATTATAATTTGGGTTTGTCTAGCATTAGTCTTGAATAAATTTTGAACAATTGAGGGAGTGTTGTTATGTAACGATAGGTGAGACAAAATTAAATGACTCATAAACGATGGAGCGTGATTATTGAAAAGTTCCCAAGCTTGCTTGTTGGAGATATGGCCCTTACCTCCGCGAATACGATTCTTTAACATGAGTGGATATCTTCCGGTTTCCAACATGTAATCATCGAAATTCGATTCCAAAAAAACGGCATTACATTGTTTGAAATAACGAATTACATTTTCGCAGGCAATTCCGATATCCGTAATTACACCAACTTTTACTTGCTGATGTTCAATTATAAAACTGTGCGGATCGCTTGCATCATGAACTTTAGGGAAAGCCGTTATAGAAAGATTTCCTATTAAGACCGATTCATGCGCGCGAAATGAATGAACCATGCTTTCTCTCAAACTTAATTTCCCATCGCGCAGTGTGCTCGGTGTAATGTAAACAGGAACAGGATATTTTTTTGTAAGCGATCTCAATCCACCAATATGATCTCCATGCTCGTGCGAAATAAAAATTGCTTTCACTTTTTTCATCGACAACCCGAGACGATGCATTCGTGTTTCTGTTTCGCGACAAGAAACGCCAGCATCAATCAGCACTGCTTCTGTCATATTGCCAACATAATAGCAATTGGCGTTACTTCCTGAATTGATTGACGCAATGAATAATGACATAGAGGAACAAGGTATTGTTTTGATGTTTTCTAATTCGACACTAAATCCTTTCTTGCTTTAATCTTGATAAAAAGTTTTCCCGAAAGATTGTCAATCCTTAAAGAATCTTTTTTACCATTTAAACCAATGGAATGAATTTCAATCTTTAAAGAAAGTTCCTTTGTGGTTTCAAATAGACTCATATCCAAAACAGGAATATCGGATTGATATTCGTGCCCATGTTTGGAAATTAATGTTTCCATCAGCTTATCAAATTTAAACAGTATGGTATCATTCTGATAGATCAATAATAAGGAATCACTTGTTTGTAGTGGATAGTACAACTTGAACAAAGAATTTTCTATTGAAAATGAATCCATGTGAAGATTGTTATTATAGAACTGATCGCTAAGCTGAACTAAGTAATCATATCCTTGAATGTTAATGATATCATCGTCTTTTACCGAGTAATTAAAGTAGCTATTGTCTGAATGGTTTGTATATAGGTATTGGTGTTTCAATCCAATACTTCTCATATAGATTTCATCTTCTGAAACTCTCGACCACTTCGGATGGATTAGACTTTTTAGTTTGGCAATAGAATCAATGTCTTGCTGATACCAGCCGCGTATCATTTCGAAACCATGATGATTATCGAGATAGTCGATTATGGATTTCACTTCATTGTGAAGCGAGTCGGATAACAATCCTTCATTTTTATTTTCCTCGATTGGAAATAGCGTAGGTAAGCTATCTTTTAGCCAGATGACTTCATTCTGTATCTTTCCTTCTTTCAATATTTTTCCTTGCTCCAATATTTTCTTTAATCGATTAACCTGGCTTCGTTCGCTTACAGAAAACACACCCCAATATCCAAAGGATATGAACATAGAAATGATAGCCAGCGAAATGGGTATAAACTTTATATTGGTTCTGCCCGAAATAAAATACGCGCAGACAAGTGTGAGCCACACACCAAGCGCCAGAATGATGTATCTATTAATCGTAATACCATAATCAGACAATCGCATACCGATTGCAATGAAAAGAACAGCTACTAGTGGAAGAAGAATAAAATAATACGCTTTCGAAAATTTCTTTATCCAGACATTGTCTTTCAAGTTTCCATAGGGATAGATCAAGAGGAGAGTAAGAATTCCTACTACTGAAACACAGACGATCAGATACGAAACAATTCCTTTGGGCCAATCCCATAAGAAGGTAATCTTGCCAACGTATCCATAGAGAATGATAAAGTAAAGAATAAGAAGGGGTAATAAAATAAACTGGGAAAATACCTTAAGCCCTTTTGGATACTCATTGATTTCGTCAAGCTCATGAAAGCTCTTTGGAATACCAGATATAAAGAACCAAGTATTAAAAAATCCGATTATAAAAACGAAGAGGTCTCCATATAATTCATCATGAATATCAATGTCGAACAATAGATGTACGGATACAATCGCCAGAATTAATCCGAGGTACAGAACGCCTGAGTATAACAAAGACGTGAGTATTCTGATAAACAAAATTTTGTTGTAGTGCCAAAATCCATTCAGTTGACGACTCCCCAAAAACGGGACAAACGAAACCAGAAGATGAATGGTAACATTATAAAGTGCATAGCGAA
>JBBRFY010000041.1:0-23624 GCA_038241205.1 Cytophagales bacterium | reverse complement strand
GGGGTCATCCCGGAACTCGTAAAAGCTTGCCAATCGATGCAAATGCAGTCTACACTAAGAAAGTAAGAGAATCATACTACAAACAGAATATCGGTCAGGGTGGTGACAATAGAACTCTAAAGTTTACTAATCTTAATCCAGCGCTTCAATATAGAATCACTGGATATTCTGCAAACGCATCTACGCAAGCTGCCGGAATCACCACATTTACAGTGACTGGAGCTGGTGGTGCCCAGGTGCTTCCCTCAATAACCGTTACCGATAACGTTACTGAAACAAGAACTTCAAGTTACAAGTATCCAAATTCAAATGGGGAACTTTTGGTCAACATTAAAGGCATTTCCGATGGAAGCTATTTCATGATTAACGCACTAATTCTGGAAGCTACGTATATTGAGAATGCTGCCCCACCAACTCCTATTACCGTTGCATTAGAATCTCCAATGAACAACCTCGTAAATGTTTCCTGGCAAGACAATAGTTTCAATGAGACAGGTTTTAGAATTTATAGATCAACATCTTTAAATGGTACATACGATGAGATTGGTGATGTTGGAGCCAATGTTACTTCCTTCGCTGATGTTACTGTAACAGGTCGTATTACGTATTTCTATAAGGTAAGTGCTTTCAATGGCTTTGGTGAGTCTGCGAAAAGCAACCACGCATTGGTTACTACACCAAACGGAACACCGGTATTGACCAACCCCGGAACGGTAGTAGTTACTGCCGGGCAGATTCTGCAAACCAATATTTTTGCAGTTGATCCTGAAAATGATCCCATGACGTTTAGTGTATCCGGGCTTCCATCGTTTGCTACTATTGTGGACAACGGAAATGGTACTGGTTTTATTCGCTTCTCTCCTACGGTGGCTGATGTTGGGCCATATCAACTAACCTTGAATGTAGTTGATAATTTTAGTGCCAGCACCGAAGCAACATTTTCACTTGTTGTTTCTGATCCCGAAGTAAGCGAAACAGTATATATCAACTTCACGGCAAGTAATTCGTCTGCTGCATCGGCACCGTGGAATAATGTATTTGCCTTGCCTAGTGCACTCCAGAATAGTGAAGGAGCTGTTAGCACAATGTCGATCACACGTTCTGGAACATGGGCTACCTCATTGGATAATGTAGGGGTAACCACAGGAGCCAATACAGGTCTATTCGCTGACAAGGTAATTCAAAGTGGCTGGACATCTACTCAAACTGGTAATTCTTCGACCATAACGTTCACAGGGTTAGATAATAGCAAACGCTATAACTTCACAATTTTAGGTAGCAGGGATGAATTCTGGTTTGCAAATACTATTTATGAAATTAAAACCGGTTCGCTCCCATCTGCTGCTCCTGCTCTTCCTACATCAAAGACATTAAACACCAGAAAGAATATAAATAATGTCATCACCTTCATTGGTGTGGCGCCAAGTTCGAATACCATCGCTTTCTATGTTAGAAAAGATGCCACTACTGAAAGCTTGAATGGAGCAGCTGTTACTATTACACATCGAGATGCAACCATTAATGCAATGATTGTGGAGGCTTACACACCATTAGTTCCTCGCACGCCAAGTAATATGCTTGCTCGTGCAGAATCTAAAACTAATATTCGCTTAACGTGGCGTGATAATTCATCAAACGAAACTGGTTTTGAAATACAACGGGCTACTGATCCTGAAGGCCCCTTCACAACTTTAGTTACCACCGCTGCGAACATTGAAACGTATGACAATACTGGCTTGACCGCCAACACTGCCTACGTGTATCGGGTGCGTGCTGTTAAGAGTTCAGCACCCGCTTCTCAATCGCCTTATTCAACAGTCGCTATCGCCAGTACATTCAATAAAATTATTTTGGTGAATGTGAATGGTGCTGCGGGTGGAGGTGCGTTACAGGCACCAAGTCCATGGAACAATCTAAACCAGGAACCTGGAAACATTGCCGGCCCTGAGGGATTTCTATGGGAGGATTTTAAAGATAATACCAATACCGCTACAACGGTTGATGTACAGGTTAATAACTATACAGGGGGTGGATCACGGACAGATCGCGGGTATAGTGCATCGGGTGACCCATATCCATTTAATGTTATGATGACAAATTACTTATATAATGCAAACTCTGGCTCCGACTGGACATTAAAAGACCTCGATCCTAACGCTACCTACGACATTGTGTTTTTTGGAACGGAATGGGAATCTGCAAGTAGAGCCAAAAATGGCGAGAAGGTAGTCTCCGATTTTATAGTCGGGCCTATTAAGCAATCGATTTATAATCCTAAAAACAATAGCGAGCGCGCCTTCTTTTACAATGTAAAACCAGACGCAGATAGTACTATATTCTTTCAAGCAGGTGCTACCTTTTCTACAGAAGTTATCACTGCTGGATTCTTTAACTCCTTTGAGTTGAGATCGTACACACCGCTAGCGGCTGCTTTCGATAAGATTGCTCCGAGTATTCCTCAAAATCTTGTCGCTTCTAATATTGCATCAGACAGTCTGCGCTTAACGTGGACTGCCTCGACCGACAATGTAGGAATAGCGGGCTATGAAATATTTAGAGGTACTGACTTGATTGCTATCATTGCAGGCGCAACCTATAAGGTTACAGCATTACAACCTTCAACAACCTACACCTTTTCCGTACGTGCTAAAGACACGAAAGGAAATTTGAGTGCTTTTAGTAATGCCGTACAAGCCACTACACTTAACGGTGCAGCTGCTGCACTTTATTATCCACTCGCAACCGGAGATATTTCGTTAACCACTACATGGGGGAATAGCATTGGTGGAGGCGGGACACACCCAACGACCTTTGCAGCCAATAATCAGCATTTCATGTTAGATAGAAATGCATCTATTGATAACGCATTAAACCTAACCGGCACGAACACAAAATTAATTGTATCCACCGGTATTACGCTTACAGTTAACCAAGTGGTGACAGGACAAGTTGATGTTGGGGCCAATGCCACATTGGTTGTTAATGCCGCAACCTCACCTCAGTTAGGAACGCTCGCTCCTACCTCTACGGTTAATTTTAATGGAATTTCAAACACCGTTCCTGGCGCGAGCTATGGCAACCTTATGCTAAAGGGCACACCATCAACGAAGGTTTTCAGCACGGGAACTTATGTGGTAAATGGAAATATGACCTTGGCGGATAACGTAACGGTTACAGGCGCTACAGGAAATGGTACCGTTCTTAGCGTGTCAGGAAACGTAATCCTTGAAGGTAACATTACGCCACTGGCTGATGACCAGTTATTTTCGCTTCACTTTACCGGAGGTGCAACGCAAAGTTTATCTATGGTTAGTCAAGATGAGTTGCGCTTATTCCAACTCAATGTTTTAAATAATTCAACACTTAATGTATTGGGAGGATCTACCGCGAAAACAGTCCGAGTAGGAACAAGCACGGGAGGAGGATTAACGATAGACAATGGTGCTACCTTGAATCTTGGAAAGAATAGCGTGGATGTTCGTGGCAGTGGTGCTATAAATTCAGCCAATGAAACCGGGCAACTTAGTGTTTCTAAAGCTACCGTATCGATCAACTCAACAGGTTCTCAAATTTCAAATCTGTATTTCAAATCCGCGCGCGACACGCTTAGCACATTGAATCTTAATGCCAATGCTTCCGGTCAGGTTAATATTGCAAGTAAAATGTATGTTAAAGATTTAATTAATGTAACAAGCGGAAGATTAAATTCCACTGGAAATATTGTGTTAGTCTCTGACATTAATGGAACTGCAATAGTTAGTAAAATTGGATCAACGGGATCGATACTCGGTCCTGTTCAGTTTCAACGTTATTTAGACCCGAAGCGTGTTTATCGCTACATGGGTGCACCTGTTTACAGTACTCGCATTAGTGATTGGCAACTTAACATGAACATTACAGGACCTTTCACAGGATCATCAGGTTCTGTATCCCCTTCTTTGTTCTACTACGATGAACCCAATGGAGGCTGGACTGAATATCCAGGTGCTGGATCATCGAATACCGCCACGTTTGATATGGGTCGTGGTTACTCCATATTTCAATATAATGGAACAACACCAAGCAAGCTTCAGATTACCGGGCCACTACAACAAGGTAATTTCGATTACACAAATCTTGCTGCAGGCAGCGGGGATGCGCAAGTAAATGATGGGTGGAATTTATTGAGCAACGTTTATGCAGCACCAATACAATGGCAAAGTAGTGGATGGCAGATGAATGATATTATGGAGACCGTTTCTATACGCGATAATATCAATTCCGCACAGGGCGGATTCAAGACTTGGAATCGTCTTCTCAACATTGGCGATTCAGAATTTGGTGGTGTTATTTCGCAAGGCCAGGCATTCTGGGTGAAGGCAACTGGGTTTAATCCATCGATTAGAATTACAGAAGATGCAAAAGTAAATGTTGCGAATGCGAACTTCTTCAGAGAAGCGCCTG
The DNA here is from genome assembly GCA_038241205.1 of Cytophagales bacterium. Lineage (GTDB taxonomy): Bacteria > Bacteroidota > Bacteroidia > Cytophagales > Cyclobacteriaceae > Chryseolinea. The sequence continues at coordinate 19,181 of JBBRFY010000041.1, read as the reverse complement.
CTCCCAACCAACTTACGATAACATTGAAAAACGGTTCATTTGTCGATAGAACATTCCTTCATTTCGCTGATGATTCATTTGATGGTATCGAAGGAAAGTTTGATGCATTGAAACGTGATAACACCTACTTTAACTTGAGCACACGTGCGGATAATACGGACCTAACCATTAACAGCATGACGCTTGAGTTCTGTGAAAGGTCTATTCCATTAAATGTTAGAAACATAACTGCCGGTCATTATTCATTTGATTTTAGCAAGTTCGAAACTTTCAATTTTGATGTTGAGGCAAAACTTATTGACCACTTTACCAATACTTCTATCGGTTTAACAGAGGGAAGTCAGTACGAATTTGATGTGACTGCCAACTCAGCTTCTGCAGGGTTAAGTAGATTTGAATTGGTATTAACAAAACCTGCTATCGATACTTCCATTAAATTTGCCACTGCTTCTCAACAAGCGTGCGAAACGTCTAATGGTGTTTCAGTAACCTTGGCAAGCACACAAAGAGGTGTTGTCTATTCTTTCTTTAATAATGGAAATGAAGTAGGAAGCATGCAAGGAAATGGTGGAACGATGGATGCCATCATCAATTCATCCTTGTTGGCGTATGGTGCAAATACCGTTCAAATGCGTGCAAAGTTTTCCGGATGTGACGCAACGGCACTTTCCAGCGTTACGTCATTACAGTATAAGCAAACCTTTAAACCGGTTGTAAATCCAATCCGTGTTTGTGAGGAAGAAAGCGCATCAATACATGCTACAGGTGCACCTGCATCAGCCGTGTATCAATGGTTTGAAACGGAAACTGCTTCTTCACCTATCTCAACAAGTGAGAATGGAATCTTCTCCACTCCTACGCTTATAAAATCCAAAACTTACTTTGTGAATGCATTGTATAATGGATGTGCGAGTGATAAAAATGAAGTTACAGTGCAAGTGGATCATCTTGATACGCCAACGATTTTAGAAGATGGTGAACTTTTACTGTCGAATAATACAGAAGGTAATCAATGGCTACTCAACGGTGTTGCTATATCAGGAGCAACAGATGTTACCTTCTTACCAGAGACTCAAGGTAATTATTCTGTTATGGTTACTTCGGGAGCATGTACCAAAATATCGGATGCTGTTCCGTTTACTGTTACAGGTATAGAAAAAGGCTCGGGCATGGCCGTTAACCTTTATCCTAACCCTGTAAAAAACAGACTGCGCATCACGCTTCCGGATCGTTTTACTTCGCTCAATAGCGTAAACATTTCGATCTTCAATTCGCAAGGGCAATTAGCAGGAACCTATACGAAACAGGTTAGGAGCAATAGTGTAGAGGTTGACGTGGAGGAGTACACTTCAGGACTTTATACCTTATTGCTTGAAGGTGATTCAAAGAGCGTTCAGAAAAGATTTGTTAAGGAATAAGAGTATTTGAATATGATCAAAAAAGAAAGTGCCCTTGCTACAACTAGTAAGGGCACTTTCTTTTAATGCAGGTATCTAGATTTTTTATTCAACGTTAATCAGTGAAGTGTTTATAGAATTTTTCTGTTCCCAGCGCTAACATTTCTGTATCACCCGAAGTATCGCCATACACAATAATGGATTGAAACTTTGAGAGATCAAACTCTTTTTCAATTCGATCTCTTTTCTCCTGACCATAACAATTACCTCCTGATATTTTTCCTGTAATCAAACCCCCACTTACCTCCCACTTTGTAGCAATGATTTTATTAATTCCTTTTGCCTCTGCCCATGGCCTTATCCATTCTTCTGCAGACGCAGTAACAATCGCCATTTCACAACCTGCTGCTTTATATTCAGCGATACATTTTTCAGTTGATGCTCTAATGAGTGATGGAAGTACCTTCGATACAAACTCCTTACCTTTCAATTGAAACTGTTGTTGAGTTATGCCTTTGAAAAAATAACCAAACAGTATTTCTTTCGCTCTCCAGTTTGGAATAAGCTTAAGCACATAGGCAAACATGACAGGAGACAAAATCAGTATACCAAAAAAAAAGGCAAACCTACCCTTATAGAATTTAATAAATTCAATGAAAGTATCTTTTCGGGTAAGCGTTCCATCGAAATCAAAAAGAACAATTTTCATCTTTGCGGATTAACCGGTTTGATTAAAAACCTTTGTTGAGATAAATCATAGCGAAGAAGGAAATAATCCAGCCGAAAAGCGTGATGATAATGAATTTATCGGTGAGAAATATTTTAGTAGGCGATCCGCTTTTTTGCTCAACTAATGTAATTTGAAGATACCGCAACACGCCTGCGATGACGAAGACAGACGTAAAATATAAGTGCTCGCTCCCCATGCGTTCCATTGCCTCATCGGAAATGGTGTACATTATATACGACACCATAATAATACCGGCTATCATGGTGATGCCGCTGTAAATAAAATTAAGGTTATAATGCTCTGCCGATTTCCTGCTTTGCTTTCCGTCTCTTTCGCTAATTAGTAAATCATCTAAACGTTTCGCCAAGGCCATAAAAAGAGCCAATAAAAACACCATGATTAAAAGCCATTTAGACACGGCTACATGAATGATTAAACCACCCGCCACTACACGCAATAAAAAACCAGTTGCTACAATAAGAATATCCAGAATGGAAATATTCTTAAGCCCTTGCGAGTATCCAATATTAATGAGTAAATACACCCCGATGACAATGAAGAAATTAAATTCAAGAAAATAAGCCAGTCCCAACCCAAGGGCAAGGAGAACAAACACCGTAATAAAGGCCAACGTAACGCTCACGGTACCTGCGGCCAAAGGGCGATTTTTCTTTTCAGGATGGTTGCGATCTGCTTCAATGTCCTGATAATCATTGATAATGTAAATGGCGCTTGCAACAAAGGAGAAACAAAGAAAGCCAAGCAAAAGAACTTTAACGTTTTCAGAGTTGAACAGCGCTCCAGCAAAAAAGGCTGGAATAAAAATGAAAAAATTCTTTACCCAATGCTTTGGGCGTAACAATTTAATAAGAGGTTTCATAAAGCATTAACTAATGACATAAGAACTTTAAATATGGTTATAAATCACTTAAATTTATAATTTCTAAGGAACATCAAGGGTATTAAAATTTATGAAATCGTTACCACCAAAAATATGATGAATAAGGAACTCTCTCTTAAACAAATTCTGATTTTAGAATTCGGCATTATCCTTTTATTTTCAGCGTTGCCACTGCTCACCGATTTGCCGTTTAGGGTTAATATATTTCTCACTTGGGAAGGTGCATACCGGATGTACCTCGGTCAGTTTCCTTTTAAGGATTTTGGAATGCCTCTCGGCTATGGATACTGGATTATTCCCTATCTCTCGTTTAAACTATTTGGCCCTTACTTATCTTCATTAATATTGGCGCAGGCCTTTATTAATTTTGTTTCACTTTTAACGCTTAGAGGTATTTTTAAATTAGTAGGTCTAGGCTCTGTTCAAATACTGCTTTCGATTACGGTGCTGTGCCTTTCATTTGTAATGATCAATTTCTGGCCTTGGTATAACCACACCGTTTTTGTCTTTGAACTCATAGCGCTATATTTTTTAATGCATTATATATTCAAATCCAAACACATCGTTTTTCTGGGCCTCACAGCATTCTTTACAGCGCTTTGCTTTTTTACAAAGCAAGATGCTGGTGGGTTAACGTTCATGCTCATTGCAGCTATACTAATCTTCAATTCACTTGTTGAGAAGGAATTCAAGTCTCTATTATTTTTTTTCGGTTTTTATGCAATTGCAATAGGCTTATTCATACTTCCATTGTTACAGTATGATTTTTCATATTGGTTCAATCACGGGCAACCGCCACACTTTTCTCGAATTAATCTCTATGATTTTCTAAGCGCGTTTTTTGAAGAATCCCTTTGGATAAAATTCTACATTGGTTGTATTATTATTATACTGATCGTTCGATTCAAAAATTGGGCAGCTATAGGTGAGGATAAACCTTTTTGGATCTTTGCCTTACTAACGCTGGGCATTATGGTGCAAGCAATGATTATTCAGGTTACAAGTTTCAGTCCGCCCACAGTAAACTTTTACTTTCATAGTTTCGCCATTGCATTTTTGCTATATAGTGTACAAGACTTAATTCGATTTGAAAAAATATGGATCGCGGCTCTACTCCTGGTGACGATTTTTTTCTGGAGATCTGAAAATTATTGGAAATACTCCAATAGGCTTTTAGGCAAATTTCTTCCTTCAATTTTCAACCCACCTCCAGCCGATGTTGTTTCAAAAAACAGTTGGTCATCAAAGACTGATTCTGTGAAAATCGAACCCATGATATGGCAACTTACTTCATATAAAACGTTGAAGGGGGTTAAACTTCCTGAAAATACAGTCAGTGGAATAGATAGGATACTAGCGTTGGATGTTGTTAAGAGCAAAAAGAATCTTCAGGTTCTCAATATGAGCAATCTATCAATGCTGGCATATGAATTGAATTATGTTCCTGAAAGCGACATGATGTTTCCGCTTTGGTATCACAAGGGTGTTGCATTTTTCGAGCGGGAAGAACAGATGCTTTGTAAAAACATAAGCAATTTTAAATATGACATTATCATTTTTGAAGACATGCCTGAGGTAGACAATTTCTTTCCATATGGAGCACGTAATTGCGCACTTCAAGACGCGCGATACAAACGTGTTGATCGATTTCTTGCACCAACGGGATATGCAACTGACTCAGTAGATGTTTACATAAAGACTCCGTAAGCACAACGATAGAGGTAATCCACAATTTTAAGTTTAAGTATGAAATCGCATATAACGAGAGTAGCAAACATTATTATTTTTTTCTTTGTATGGTCAAGCACCACAGCTCAGCAGAATAAGCAATTTACAAAACTTGGAGATTTGCCACCGAGGCTAATCGAGTCTTCCGCTCTTGAGTTTACGCGTAAAGGTAATAGTGATAATATCTGGACTATTGTTGATAGCAATTTGGCTATTCTTTTTTGCCTCGATAGTGTGGGGCAAATAAAAAATGCAATCCATTTGAATAATGCTAACCACGGATGGGAAGATTTATCGCAAGACGATGAAGGTAATTTCTACATAGGCGATTTTGGAAATAATTTTAACAAGCGAAAAGACTTAAAGATTTATAAAATTCCACCACCTGACTCTATTAAAGAAAAGGTAATTGTTGCCGACATCATTTCATTTCAATACCCCGATCAGCATGATTTCCCCCCTGCGCCTAAGCACAAAAACTTTGATATGGATGCCATGGTTTGCTTTGGAAATTCAATCTATCTGTTTTCAAAAAATCGCACAAAGCCGTTCACAGGATATACACGAATGTATCGACTTCCAAATGTGCCTGGGAAATACACTGCAGAACTTGTTGACAGTGTTTATCTTGGCCCGGGCCATATGTTAAACACGTGGGTAACAAGTGCCGACATAAGCCCAGATAAAAAAACGCTCGCACTGTTAACTCATGATAAGGTATGGCTATTTCAATGTTTCAATGGAGATGCTTTTTTGAAAGGCAAAAAGAGAACAATCTCGTTAAATCATTTTAGTCAAAAAGAAGGTATTTGTTTTAAAGACAATAACACATTGCTAATAAGCGATGAACGAACTGAACATATTTTAGGTGGGGGGCTCTATCAACTGACACTGAATAAAGAAGATCATGACCATTGCAAATGAACAGCCTGTGAATACTAAACAACATACGGATACCATTCTTCCAAACTTTTTAATAGCAGGGTCTGCCAAATGTGGAACGTCTTCTCTTCATAGCTATATCGCGCAGCATCCTGATATTTTTATGAGTAGAAAGAAGGAGCCACGTTTTATTAGCAGCCAAGGTATGTCGTTTCCCCTAAACGGGCCGTTAGACTATCGCGTTGAGAAGTGGATTGTGAAGAATTTTGACGACTATATCAATCTGTTTAAAGATGCTGGAGATTACAAAATGGTGGGTGAGTCAAGTGCCGACACGTTATACTTTTACAAGCATACAATACCGGTAATTAAAAAATACCTTGGTAATCCTAAAATTGTCATTGTACTGCGGAACCCGGTAAAAAGATCCTTCTCTGCATATCAGCATTTGGTGCGTGATGCGCGCGAGCCGTTGTCATTCGAAGATGCTTTGCAAAAAGAAAGTGAACGGATTAAAAACAATTGGGAATTAATTTATCATTACCGTGCGGTTAGTCATTACTACGAACCTATTAAAGCGTTCCTCGAAAACTTCACCGATGTTAAAGTTGTTTTGAATGAAGATTTAGCAAAGCAACCTCATCGAGTGTTATCTGAAGTGTTTGAATTTCTGGGTGTTGATAATGCTTTTAAGGTGGCCGATAGCACTACAAAGCATAACCTATCTGGCAAGCCACGTTCGCAATGGCTTCACGAATTTTTATTTGAAGGACATCCATTAAGAAATTTTCTGAGACCTGTTGTGCGCTTTTTTACATCGAGCAAGCAACGCAAAAATCTATCGTTAAAAATTCAACAAAAGAATCTTGCTCAATTGGAAATTAACCCAGAGATGGCATCTGTTTTAAAGAATGAATTTCGAGATGAGATTCTTAAGCTTGAAAAACTTCTGAATCGTGATCTTTCATCTTGGTTAAAGTAAGATAGTTTGTTAGTCGCTGCCAGAAGACCGTTAATAAATAAGAGCTTCCTTCGAAAAGTTTTTATAAAGCGGGGTTGTACCCCACCCTTCTGCATTTGCCTTCAAAATATTAGCGTCAATATTCTCTTTGGATTTTTTTCGATTAGTGGATTCAAGATCGTAATAATGAACTGCATCTTCAGAGACATTCACCGCTTTTTCAAGGGTGGTATTGCTTAAATAATGCAAGAAGTTTTCTATCTGAATATTTTCATACTTCAGTCCATACGCCTTCAGCCTATCCATTAAATCATGATCTTCATGGCCCGTGGCTGCAAGCGCTTCGTCATATCCACCCAGTTCTAGAAAATATTTTTTTGCATACACTAACCTACCTTCCGTTCCCCAATAGGGTGCTTTCTTAAACTGAAACAAACTGTCAATACCTTGTGATTGGATTTTATAGTTAATGTAAAACGCAAAATCTTTACCTGTAAAATTATCTCCGTCAAGGTTGCAAAGAATTTCTCCTTTGGCAACTTTATGAGCAAGGTTTTTTGCTTTGCTGGCGTGAAAAGATTTTGGTTTCGTGGTATGATAATAATTCACAATTCCCTTCTCAATGTAGGGAGGTAATTTCTTTTGAGCCCATTCATGAAGTTCATCCTGCGAATTATAATTCAGCAATACAAATTCAACATTTGGATAGTCTATATTACTTTCCACGTTTTTTACAAACGTTTTCTTCAGATGAAAAAAACGATTCATACAGGTTGTGCAAAAGGTAATGCTATGCTTGGGAAGAGCTTTATCAAATAGTGCAGTAGGTAATTTCTCGTCTTTATAATTTCTAAAATACTGATCTCTGAAGTCGCGAACCATACGTTCGAAACGTTGACGAGGTGTCTTCTGTATCATTTTTAAGTAAGAGGTTTAAATATGAGTCTTAGTAGACAATAGTTTCTTTTTCAAAGTTTTTATAAAGGGGTGTAAGGCCCCATCCATTTGGGTTGGCTCGCAAAAGATTCATCTCAATATTTTGGCGCGATTGTGTCCTGTTTTTAGAATTAAAGTGATAAAAATTGATCAGATTTTCTGAAACGTTAATAGACTTCTCGACTGTTGTATTGCTGAGATAATGCAGGAAATTTTCAATCTGAATATTTTCATACTTCAGTCCAAGCACTTTTCCTCTGTCCATTAAATCGTGATCCTGATGACCCGTTGGCTCAAGATCTTCATCATATCCACCGAGTTCAAGAAAATACTTTTTGGCTAATACAATTCTTCCTTCAGTGCCCCAATATGGAGCCTTCTTAAACTGAAGCAAACTATTTTCGCCTCCAAGCTGCATTTTATAATTAATATAGAATGCAAAGTCATTACCTGTAAAATTATCACCATCAAGATTACAGAGAATCTGACCTCTTGCCACTTTGTGCGCTAGATTCTTTGCTTTGGAAGCATGAAAGAATTTTGGAATTGTTGTGTGATAGTACGTCACAAGTCCTTTCTCAATGTATGGCGGTAAATGTTTTTTCGCCCATTCGTGAAGTTCGTCCTGTGAATTGTAATTTACCAATACAAATTCAACATTGGGATAATTCTTATTACTCTCTACATTCTTTAAAAAAGTCTTCTTCAAATGAAAAAACCTGTTCATACAGGTGGTGCAAAATGATATGGTATATTTAGGAATGGCGCTATCAAATATTTGAGAAGGTAAATTCTCGTCTTTATAATTTCTAAAATACTGATCTCGTATGTCACGAACGATACGCTCGAAACGTTGTGCAAATGTTTTCTGTGCCATCTTAGTTAAAACTTTCTTCATTAAAAAAAACTAATTACTCTTTTTAAGCTTCTTATCAAAAACCTTCAAAACTTCCGGATCATCATTTTCAGAAGTCTTCGTGTCGTGGGGTGCCTGCTTCGAAAAATATCTTGGTATTCGGAATATCTCTTTTACAATTCGCATTAAAAATGCTCTTGAAAGACTACCATCCCTTTCGAGTGTTCTTGCACCAGTCCAAACACGAGCTGATCGTGCCCGAACTTGTTTTACCGATCCATACTGCATCATATCAAAGCACAAACGACCATCTTCCCCCCGTATGTTTCGCTCTATGTAGCCTGCCTTCAAACCATATTCTTTAACATAGCCCATGCTTATACCATAGGCATTTAAATGAGGTCTCTTCAGATGTCGGATTTCGGCAACCATATCTTTTGCGAATTCGAAGAAGGCAAATTTCAATCGTGATTGAGCTTCCGAAACCAAAAATGAATATCGGCCATAAACACACACTACATCCTTTTCGGTAAGCTTTTCCATCATTTTTTGAACCCATTGTTTTGGATACATACAATCTGCATCAGCAAGTAAAATATATTTACCCAATGCATTTTCCTGACCCCATTGCCGAGCAGGGCCAGCACCTTGTTTTTCTTGAAACAACGATTTAACATGAAGTCTATCCAGCGTCTCTTGCGTGCGATCCTTCGAGTTATTATTCACCACAATTATATCAAATGGAAATGTAGTCTGGCTTTTTGAGAGTGTGTACAGACAGCGAACTATATTTACCTCTTCGTTCCAAGCAGGAATAATGATGGTTGCAATCGGATTAGTTTGATTTAATACCTTATCTAAGTTGGAATTTACCTCTTCGAAAATGGAAGCCGGAATATCATCTAGTTTCTCATACTTCAATAACTCGGTGTTTATCCAAGCGGGATTTTTGAATATACTCATAAGGGCACTTTTGTAGATTAAAAAAACTAGATGACGAAATAGCTAAATGCGAAAATAGATTCGAAATTTAATATATTTTTGTGGGATTGCACTTAGCAAATTTGCAAAAAGCCCTGTTCATATTAGCAGAAACCAGATTCGATAACTCTATATTTTAGTACTTCGTTCATGCTCTTAAACTACTACCGAGATCCTAACTTTGGCGATGCACTCAATCCCATAATCTTTCACAAACTATTACCTGATTTCTTTGATGAAGATCCAGCCATTGAGTTCTCTGGAATAGGTTCAATCATTGGATTGGAAATGACAAAGGAATCGAAGAAGCGGATAATTTTTAGTAGTGGTTTTGCCTATGGAACGCTACCAAAAATTGACAGCGTATTCGACATCGTTTGTGTTCGCGGACCGTTAACGGCAGAGGCACTCGGTATTGATAAACACCTTGGCATAATCGATGGTGCAGCATTGCTTCGTGAATTAAACTTTAAAAAGCTGACAAAGAAATTCAAGTTCTCTTTTATGCCACATTGGGAAAGTGAATTGAAATATCCCTGGAGAAAACTTTGTGACGCGGCCGGTATACATTATATGAGTCCCACAGATGATTCGCTAAAAACAATTGACGCCATACTTCAATCTGAAGTAGTGATAGCAGAAGCCATGCATGCGGCAATTGTTGCCGATACCTTACGCACACCGTGGATACCTGTAAAAGCATATCGAGGCATTAATGATTTTAAATGGAATGACTGGACAAAGTCGGTTAATTTGGAATACAAACCGCATGCGTTAAGATCGATGTATGCCGTGAATGATTTTGTGATAAAAGTATTTAAAGAAAAAAGCAAAAACAAAATACCAAACGCGCTATATCGCCCCATAGCAAATACTTACACATTTTTTCAAGATGCTTTTCTAACGAAAGCTGCCATCCAACAACTATCAGCAATTAAAAATGAGAGAACCTATCTCAGCAATGAAAATGTTTTAAACTCAAAAGTTGACCAGTTATTAGAGAGATTGGACTACGTTAAATCAAACTATGGAAAGCGCTGATCATAGCAAGCATTTCATAAAAGAAGATCGCAATTGGATTTATGCCTTGATAGCAATTTTTATTGTTACACGAGTTTTTGTTTACCTATCGGGAATATCATTTGATGCCACTAACATTGTTAATGGATCATGGCAAGTAATTGATAGCGCGTTGTTAAAAACCAGACTTACGGAAAGTGTATGGTATCTTCACAGTCAACCACCTCTATATAATCTCTATATCGGAATCGTACTAAAATTCTTCCCAGAGAGTTATTCAGCATTCTTTCACACCAATTTTTTAATACTGGGATTATTGACACACATTATTTTATTCACCATTATGCGACAATTGCGCGTGAGAGCGTGGGTGGCATTTGTGCTAACGGTATTGTTGATGATAAGCCCCTCTATGATTCTCTATGAAAATTGGCTATCGTACACCCATATCGTTATTGTTCTGTTAACAATTTCAACTCTGTTTCTTCTTCGGTTTTTACAATACGAAAAAACACTTGACGGTTTTTTGTTTTTTCTTTTTCTGGCCTTCGTGATTCTAACCAGAAGTATGTATCACATTGTTTGGTTCGCGGCTTTGTTTCTAGTTTTAATACTAACGCGATATGGCCTCATAAAAAAGATAATCATTACCGCAGCATTACCTTTCCTAATTGTGTTTGCATTGTTTTTTAAAAATTATATTCTCTTCAATACCTTTTCATCGTCATCGTGGATGGGGATGAGTTTATATGAAATTGCATTGAGCAGAATGGATAAGAAGAAGCTAGAGCCTTTGGTTAAGTCTGGCGATCTAAGTCCCATTGCGATGGTTCCGGCATTCTGGTCACTTGATAACTATGGTAAATTCATTACAAAGGAGAATCCTTACCCGAATGTTAAAGTGTTAACAGACTCCTTTAATACAGGAGAAGTGAATTATAACAACTATCACTATTTAGAAATATCGGAGTTGTACAAGAAAAATGCTGTGAAGGTAATCACGCATTACCCTATTGATTATCTTAGGAATGTCGCAATTTCTTACGGCTACTATTTCTATCCGGCAAGTAATTACCCCATGCTGAAAAAGAACAGCAGTGAAATGTTTTGGTACAACAAACTATACAACCACCTTGTGTTATGGACTATTTATAACCCGGATCAAATTGAACGAACGCCTGCATTTAGAATTGAGTATGCACTTTCGCTAAGCTTCCTTACAATTATCTTGTTTACTATTTGTGCAGTATGGGGTGTGCAACAAATAGTGAAATATTATAAGACAAATGGTTTTAGCTTTAATACATCTGCGATCGTAATTACCTATCTCACGTTAACGATACTTTACACAATGGTTGTTGGTAACTTTTTTGAACAGGGTGAAAATATGAGATTCAGATTCCAAACTTCTACTTTGTGTATTATTATAGTTGGGCTGTGTCTTGAGGTTTTTGCCAATAGAAAAAACAACGCCCATCACAATTCATAACGCAGATGATTACACGCATCATCCTCTTTATGGGTATTTGTTATGTTGGTCTTCTCCTTTCTTTTGTAGACCAAGAAATTGCCTTTAGCGAGGATAGTGGAATAAAAACCCTCATGGTAAAACAATATCAAAAGGGGCAATTTCAATCTACCCTTACATTAGGCGCGCCTCATTGGGTAGAGCAGTTATGGACTCAGGGACTTTACCCTTTTAGAAAACCCTTCGTCTATGATTTACCGACAGGTAAAACTGTTGTTTTCCCTCCCCTTTTTCAAATCATAAGCACGCCATTTTTTTCGTTGTTTGGATTTAAAGGATTATACATTATACCAGCATTAAGTACGATTTTACTTTGGATGCTTTTTATTAAAGTCTGCAACACGCTCAAGCTGAATGAAAAAATAACGCAGCTTGCGCTGATAGCGTTTATCTTTTCGTCTTCGCTCACAATTTATTCAGCCATCTTTTGGGAACATACCTTGGCTTCATTATTATGCTTATGTGGTCTCTATTATTTAATACAAGCCAGTGTAAAAAGTCAAACTGATAATCCCATTCAAAATAGAACATTGGCATTGTTGTTTGGTATTGTAACCGGCTTATCACTTTGGTTGAGGCCTGAAGCATTGATAATTCTGATAGCATTATTATCATGGTCTGCATATTGGCTCGTTTATGCCCGTATGAAATTTATACAATTCTTCATGTATGGAATCGTGCTGTCTATTACAGGCTTTTTTATTTTCAATTATTGTGTTTTTCATAATCCTCTTGGTCTGCGATCAAACCAAATTGTTGACCAATTTAATTTGATGCAAAGATTAAAAGATGGAGGCTATATATTTATTGTACTCTGCACAAAAACAATACTCTTCGATCCTTTCTCATTACTTATTGTGTTTTGTTTAGGCATTACTATCAGAAAGCAATTTTATCAATTTAAAGCAAGCAAGACAGTTTCCCTAGAGCACCTTCTAATTGTTTCAATTTGTTTTTTTTACCTATCAGCACCGTGGCTATTACCCAATACAGGAGGTAGTAATTGGGGAATTCGATATGCCTTAGTTTGCACACCTTTTATCTATGTTCTGGCAGCGCTGCTAAGCAATCAAATAATGGTGGAAAACCTGAAGGTGAAACCAGTAATCATTATTTCGTTGCTGCTCGTAATTGCGGGCACTGTAAAGAATACTGTTATGGGTAGTAAAATGCTATTTGAAAACTATCATGGATCGAAGAGCAGCGTGCTTCGTTATTTAACGAAAGAGAAACCTGCTGTAATTCTTATTACTAAAAGTTCTCATGCCGGTGAGTTTGAAAACATGATGCCTGAAGCGGCATTTATTCTAGTTGATACCAAAGAATCTTTGCAAAAATTTACAGATAGACCAGAATCTAATACCGTAAACTCGATACTGATTTACGATACCAATGATACCTATTCAAAACTGTTATTAAAAGAAAGTGAATTGAGTGACTTTGTTTTGGATGAGTCATTTACGAATTTCAAGATGTACAGGCACCTCTTGAAATAGCCGTTATTGGCAATACAAACTATTCAACATTTTTGTAGTGGCTGATAATTTTCCAAAAAGAATCGGCACGTGCAGTCCAACTATTGGATTCTGCAACTTTAATTCGAACGGCCTTCTTATCCTCCGAGTTTTCATCGATCTCCATTTCAATAGCACCAACAAACTCCTCTGCTAAATCTCGCAAAGAAATAATATTCTCAAACTGCCGTATATCTTCTGAAAAGTTAGTAGAGACAACCGGTAGTCCTGCAGCAAGGTATTCGTTTATCTTTAAAGGATAAATACTTTTGGTTAACGTGTTACGCTTAAATGGAATGATGCCACAACTAGCATGCTGAAGATATGCGGGCAACAATTCCAGTTTTTTCGAACCAGTAAAAATGATATTTGGAAAGGACTTCAATTCATCGAGCGTGTTTTGATCGAGAGATATAGGACCCACTAAAAGTAAAGTTTTGTCCTGATGCCGGTGCGCAATGGCTTTTAATAAATCAACATCTACGCGCAAATCAACATGACCTGTATAAATAATGATAGGCGTTGTTACATGCGCAATATCTTCCGGCCTGTTATACGATCTGGAAATTGCCGTTTTAAAAAGCGAAATATCGGCTGCATTCGGAAGGTAATGAACGTTGGACGAGAATTGTTTTAAGAGTATTTGAAGTTGCTTTGACGTTGTTAAGGTAATATCATAAGACTCAACAATCTCCTGCTCCAACCGAGGTCCATGTATTTTAACGTGTGGTGAATATCGAATATCATCTACTGAGTAATAAACGCTTCGTGTAGGTTTTATACGAGATGAAAAAGATCTTCCATAAAACGGGTTAAAGACATTAACAAAAATAAAATCCTTTAAACGATAATCAGCGATTAATTTCTGAAGCGTTAAGGTCACCAAATAGTTATTGATTTTCGATCCTAGTCTGTACAACTTTCCATCCTTCATCCAATTAATGGGAAGCGTTTTATGTGGAGTTATGGAATAAAAATTAGCAGGAAGATCCACTAATGAACTGGTAATATTTTCTTTAGTCGAGGCACGCATTCGATATGCCTCAGCATAGGTAATGGGATTATCAACATAAAAAACTCGATTGGTTTTAGCAAGCTCCTTCGCCAAAGAGAATGAAGTAGAAGAATATTTATTCTCAGCTCGATCTAATGAAAACCAAATCAAATCCATGACTGCTCCCTCATCTTTTTAATTTAGTCTTAGCAAAATCAATCACGAAATTAAACAGCTTTTTTTGAAATGAGAAAGCATGGGCAAACACGGTTTTTAAATTAACACCAATCAATTTATTAATATAATACTGATTGTATGCAAAGCTTAAAACAAACGTGGTGAGCATGCCATAGGCGGCACCGATCACTCCAAAATAGCGGATGTAAAAATAACTTAACACAATGTTTAACGTTGCATTTCGAAGAACGAAATAAAAGTTAGTTTTCGCTTTTCCCATTGCATCCAACGTTACACCCACCTGCCGGTTAAAAGGAATAATAAGTCCCGTTATCATTGCAATTCTTAAAATATTTACGGTTTCTTCAAAACCATCTCCTGCAACAAACTGTACTATAGGCGCTGCAAAAATCACGGTTACTAAAACTACGGGGAATAGAAAGGCGAATAATATTCCAACCGATTTTTCATACATGTCCTTTGCCACTGCATTGCCTTCTGTTGTAAAGCGAGAAAGAAGCTTGGGAAAGAAAACGGAACTTAAGGAAATAGTAGGTACTTCAATAATATTAGCAATTCGCACTGCCGGATTATAAATTGTTACCGCGCTGGCAGAAAGCATTCCTCCTATCATCCAAGTATCTACGTTGCGCAAAATGGTTGAGCTAATGTTTGTGCCAAAAGTGTATTTACCATATTGCGCCAACTCACCAATCCATTTCCGTGAGAAAGAAAGTGAGAAAGACAAAAGATGCTTTACATTAAAATAGGCAACGAACACTGAAATAAGAATAGAGACAGAGTGCGCAATGCCCAATTGCCAGAGTTCAAACTGAATATCAAAACCGTAACTGATTGCCACGAAAACAAAAAAAACAAATTGGCGGGTGATGTTAGCATATAAGTTTCCTTTAAAATTCATATTTGCTTGTTGTATTGCACTAAAATGAGTTGCAGGAATTAGCAAAAGAGTTGACACAACAAAAATCAAGAATAGACTTTCTAGTTCAGGTGATTTCCATAAATCACTTATAAAAAAAGACAATGAAAGTATAATGATTATCTGCACACCGGTGACGATACAATTCAACAGTAGAGACGCAGAAAGAATGGTCGTATATTGTCCTTTCTCTTGACTCATTGAATATCGCACTAATGGACTGGTTATAAAACCATTCTTTATAAGCTCCATAAACGTAGCCACCGAAATAAACAGTGTCCACACGCCAAAACCATTTTTATCTAATATTCTAAGAAGTATATAGAAATTTATAAATCCAAAAAACACACTACTAAGTTGACTGAGAAGAGCGAGTGACCCGGACTTGAGCCAATAAGAAGCTCGTATTTTTTCAATCACAGAAACAATAGAATTAAGGATGGCTTTTACTGCATTATAACAAACCCAAAGCCATATGAAAAATGACTACAAAATTTCCTCAAGTTTTAAGCCTAACAATTCTTCAAGATCTAATTTTGATTGTTGATAGCTTTCGTTGGTGGTAATCTTTTTTATTTGCTGGTTATCAAAGCGATCCTTCGATGTGTTAAATTCATTAAGGGTAATTTCACCATTGTTGAACTTTCTTTTATCTAAATCAAATTTTGCCGATAGGTCATCAAAGTATCCTTTTTGAATTTCAAATAACTCTCTAGCTGTTTTATAGTGCAGATATCGTCTTAGCACATCTGCGCGAAGTTGAAGCTTCAGTTGTTTCAAAGATTCCCCTTCATTTTCATACGACTTTCTCGCAATCTTATTGTCCAACGGAGTCGTCACAAAGTCTCCTAAGGTAAAGTTGAGGCTTATGTTATAACGAGGAAAGAAATTAGCCATATTAGTAGGATCGCTTGTATCCCTGCCTTTAATAGTAAACTCATTCAAATTCCCCTGGAAACGTAAATGATCTAATACAGACCATTGCGATTTTCTAAGACGGTACAAATCACTTTGTACATTATTTGCTGCCATAGCAGTTGTAGGGTTGTTCTTCCATGCAATTTGAACAAGTCTTTCCTCAATGCTAATATCTTTTGCATTGTCAGGCAGGATGATCTTATTGTAGTCTACAGATTGACCGTAAGAAGTTATTACCACAATTAAAGCTAATAAGAACAAAAGTGAACTCTTCATAATGGTTAAGAATTTTTGAATTTCAAATTTAACAATTAATCACAATAATTTAGGTTGGTCTTCCGTTTTTTGAAGCCTTAGTACGATAGAGAATGTAGCAATAATTAAAATGCTCAGCGGTTTTTGATCTGACGCATCTTGATAGAAATGGGCAAATGTTATGGCAAAGAATGCGCACATGTAGGCTGCGTAAAGAGACTTTACAGGACCTGCTTTGGTCTTATAAAAAGCACTTACTGCAATAACCATAACACTACAGTATAACGCCAACTGAATTAATAATCCTGGTATTCCTTTATCAACAGCGGTTCGAAGGTAGCCGCTGTCTGTATCGGCCGTTATCGTTAATCTTTTGGCAATACCATTTGCTGTGCCTAACCCAGAGCCAAGTGGATGCTGCATTACGTGGCGCTGCATAACATGACGTTTAACATCACGAAATGACAAGGATGGATCATCTTTATTAAACGTTGATCGGATTCGCATTGCAGTAGATCCATAGAATGGACCAAAAATTATTGCCAAGAACATTAACGTGGTGAGGATTGCTATTACTTGCATCTTCGGACTATTGAGAGTCATTAAAAAATATAGCGCAATGCCTAAGGGAACCATTCCAACAGCAGTTCGTGTGCCCGAATAACTCATAGATAGAAATGCAATAATTGATATAATCAATGCACCCACTCTCACTCTAGTACGAAATTTTCCCAGCGCAATAATGAAACAGAATATTCCACAAAAAGACATCTGCATTCCAAACACACTCGGATCAGACAGGAAAGACCACTTTCTTATTCGCCCCCAGATATAATATAATTCAAACCTGCGCGGATCGCTTCTTAGAAATTCCCACTCAAAATCCTGAAGCCCTGCAAACTCTTGAACGAGGCCATACCCTGCTACTAAAAACGATAAGAAAACCCATATTAAAGTGTACTGAACAATTGATTTATAGCTGTTTAGAATTTTAAAAGAAATGAAATAAATAAGAATGAGGTACATCGATTCTCTTAATGCCATTAGTGTGGCACCTAGCCCAAGCGAACTAACCGGATTTAAAAGTTGAATCACGTCATAGGTAAACGAAATCAGAATTAGTCCTCCAACAAAATTTTTAAAAGGGTGTTCAGTCTGCAAAGGAGCATTACTCTGGAATTGCTTATGTAGTAAAATTGCAATTAGAATGAGCACCAGAATAGCATCGATAATAGTGCCCATGGGTATAGGAAGGGTAATAAACATTCCTATAGAGAACATAAAGTGGCCGTAAATGAGAAGCACGTAAAAGCCAAAAACGTATCTATAAAAAATGCAGATAACAACAACGAGGCTTACCAATAATGTTACTACCCCAATGCCTACTTTAATACCATATACCCCCGTGGCATATGCGACTGATAGGGAAACAAATAGAAGAAGAATAAAAACCAAAATCTGTTTCAGCGATTCGGCACGAAAAATACTTAGTTTACTCATCCGTAATCGGTAGCAAAGTGTTAAAGCAAAAATTAAAACAACAACGTTTTAAGAAACAAAAAAGAATAGACTACAATAACAAAAACAGTAACCGATACACGCAAGAAATCAGATCCAGATATAACAACCTTATCTTTTACTACATCATTATTCTCTTTCATTCAGTTTACACTTTTAGTTCTTTCATTTCAATTCCGTTAAGTACCGCTCCCATCAATTTACCATTCAAACTTTTAAGATAGGAAATTGATTCTCTATCCATCTGTTTGATTACTGAGGAGGCTGAGAATACAGGAATTACCTTATCGACATATTCCACAAGTTCCTTTGCATCAGAGTAGTTGTTAAGCGCAGAACCTTCCATGAATATGTAGTCATAGTTCACGGAAAGTTCGCCAATCATCTTTTTAAAATCGCGGCCTGCAAATATTTCAGATGGTGAACTTTCGCCTTCTGAATTTCCAATAATGTTTATCCCCTTATGATTGGTAGCAGAAATGATACTAGCAACAAAGTCTTCCTCGCTCATCTCGCTATCTTCGTTAGAATTACCTATAAGACCTCTTACAAAAACTCCAGAATCGAGTTTCTTATGGTCTGAACCTCGCACCAACAATTCTTGCGTAAGCGAGTTATGCTTAAAATTGGTATCAATTATCAATACCTTCTTTTTCACAAGACTTAATGAATAGGCGAGACACAATATAACAAACGTTTTACCTTCTCCGTTTTTTGTGCTGGTCACCAAGAAAGTTCGTGCCTGTGTGGCTTCAATTTCGAAGCGAAGTTTTCTAAGAAAGTGTTTAAAAGCTTCAAGCTCTTTACTTTTTACAGCGTTATTAAATAAAAACTCAAAGTTAAGTTTCTTCGTGTTAATCTGATTAATTGAACCAGCTAAATCTATTGAAACAAACTTCCGAAACTGACCCGGGTTTTTCAGTTTTATGTCGATTAGCTCAATAC
>JBBRFY010000040.1:0-23640 GCA_038241205.1 Cytophagales bacterium | reverse complement strand
AGTTCACCAATTGATTTTTTGAATTTATCGAGGTCTTTAGCAGGAAATTCTGCGAGATAATCGGTTCGTGCGTGGTCAGCAAGTTCAATGTTATTGAAACCGTAGATGCGCAAAATTTCTTCTACAATATCAGCCTCTTGTGTTACATCAACGCGATAAGGAGGAACACTGACAGTGTATCGATCATCCTGGCTGTTCACCACGTTGATATCCAGCTTTTCCAAAATGGAAACAATTTCATTCCTTGGAATTACCTTACCAATTAACCGATTTACATTTTTGTCTTTTACGTCAATGATTGTGTTTTCAATCTTTGTTGGATAGACATCGATTACCTCAGATGAGATTGTGCCTCCGGTAATTTCTTTAATTAAAAGTGCGGCACGTTTCAATGCATACACTGTCATGTTTGGATCGGTTCCTCTCTCAAAACGAAAAGAGGCATCTGTTTTTAATTGATGATGTAAAGACGACTTTCGAACATAATCTGCAGAGAAATATGCGCTCTCTAAGAATATGTTTGTTGTGTTTTGTGACACACCTGAATTCGCTCCACCGAATACACCTGCGATACACATACCTTCTTGTGCATTGCAAATCATTAAGTCGTTGGCGAGTAGTTTTCTTTCTTTTTGATCTAGCGTGGTGAAAGGAGTTCCTTCCGCAAGTGTTTTTACAATTACCTTTCCTCCCGTAATTTTATCGGCATCAAATGCATGTAGTGGTTGTCCGATTTCATGACAGATAAAATTTGTGATGTCAACAATGTTATTGATTGGTGATAAACCAATTGACAGTAATCTATTTTTTAGCCACGCGGGCGATTCGGAAACGCTAATCCCCGAAAGGGTAATAGCAGAATATCGCGGACACGCTTTTGTATTTTCTACTGTTACGGGAATAGTAAGATTGGTATTGTCAACTTTGAAATGATCGACAGTAGGCCATTTAATTTCTCTTCCTTTTGATGCTTTAATATCGCGCGCAACGCCAATATGAGAAGCAGCATCTGCACGATTTGGTGTTAAGCCAATTTCAAAAATATAATCGGATTGGATGTTATAATATTTAGAAGCGTGTTGGCCAACCGGTGTATTTTCAGGAAGAACAATAATACCTGCATGACTTTCGCCTAAACCAATTTCATCTTCTGCACAGATCATTCCTTCGGAAGCTTCGCCACGAATTTTCGCTGACTTGATGGTGAAAGGTTCGCCTTTGGTCGGATGAATTGTTGTTCCAGGAACGGCAACAACTACCTTTTGCCCTGCGGCAACATTAGCGGCACCGCAAACAATATTGAGTGGTTTATCCTGACCAACATCAACTGTTGTGATGGAAAGTTTATCAGCGTTTGGATGTTTTACACAGGTCAACACCTTTCCGATAACCAGTCCTTTCAATCCCCCTTTTACTGTTTCATGGCCTTCAACACTTTCTACTTCCAGTCCGGTAGAGGTGAGTGTTTCGCCTATATCTTCAGCTGATTCAGGAATGTCAATGTATTCTTTAAGCCAATTGTACGAAATGGTCATGCGCTGTAGACTGTTGAATTCAAATTCGATCAACCTAAAGTTGCCTAAAACGACAAAATACGGTTGAGTAAAGACTTCAAAAATAAGGTGTTTAGCTGGATTGGGCTAATGTTATGGTTTAAAAAAATAGATTGCTTTCTAATGGTTAAATGGATGAGGAAAAAATGAAACGAGCCTAAAGCCAAATCAGTGTTATACCATACCCAGTAATTGGGCTTTCCTCCCGCAATCAAAAGTAAAACAGTGATATCTTAATGATAGATTTTCTCTCCCGCCTTTACTGCAATTTTTAATAGATTTTCTGATGGCGGAAAAGGACAAGAGAATTCATTTGCATAAGCGCAGTACGGATTATAGGCGCGATTGAAATCTAAGGTAATGGTTTGACTGCCCATTACTTTCGCCACGTCCAAATAGCGACCCGCTCCATACGTTTCGTCACCACTTGTTTCATCGCCAAAGGCTAGAAAAAGTTTTCCTTTTGACGGACTCATTTCCATCATTTCGAGAATAAGAAGTTTATTGTGCAGACCGTTAAAATCAAATTCCGCGTAAGCATATTCAATGTAGCGCTCTTCGTTACCATCACTCGTTGTGAGTACTGCCACATTTTTGTCTTTGATAGGAGTGAGGTCGGCTACAATTTTAAATTGAGGATTGGCGGGATAATATTGTAAGGCAGAAAACTGATCTCGATTTTTGCGAAACGGTGACTCATCTGATGTTTTCATGAAATGATTTTTCTCCTCGCGTTCTTTTTTTATTTTGTTTATGTAAGTAGTATCATCTTGATTTCCCCAGAAGGAATAAAAGAGACTACCGAGAGAAACGACAATGATTACTATGAGAAGTATGTTTTTTGTTTTCAAAACGAAAATGTGTTTAATTATTTAGGTGCACAGCCCGAAATTTTGAACGTTGGATTTTAAAGGAATTATTTCAAGGCAATGTTATTTTTTGGTTGTGTTTACGCTGGCGGTCTTCCCATGCCTGAATGGAATCTTGCTTGTTATAAAGTAAATTATAGAAAACCGGTATTGCATTGTCGGCCAGTGTACCCGGTGCGTTGGTTAAAACACAAATGGCCATGCGTGATTTTGGATTTACAGCCACCTCACTGCGATAACCGTTTACATATCCTCCATGATAAACAACAGTATCGTTTGGATAATGAAGCACACGCCAACCTAAGCCGTAATACGATTTACTAATGCGATGAACTCTTCCATAATTTCTATTTTTAGAATTCGCTTTGATTAGAGGTGTGTATAATGTGGTGAGTGTTTGTGAGGAGATCACGTTTTTGGTATTTCCTAACAGCGCAACCATCCAGTTGGCCATGTCTGATATGCTCGCATTAACGCCACCTGCGGGTGCAACATTATAGTAAGTATCGGTAATATGTGTCGGTACTGCGTTGCCTTTTTTAATTAAATACGGTGTGGCATGATTTGGATTTGCTATGAGGGAAGAATAGTTAACGGAGGCGTCTTTCATCTCCAAGGGTGTAAATACTTTTTCTTGGAGCAGTGTATCATATCCTTTTCCGGTGGCTGATTTCATCACTTCTCCAATAATACTGAAGGCTACATTTTGATAACTGTACTCTTCACCGACACGAGATGATAATGCTACGTCTTTTAGTCTGTTGAGTAAAGTCGTAATTCCTTCACCTTCTTCTACCATGTTTGTATAAGTATGATACGGCAAACCGGTTGTGTGCGAAAGAACGTGAGCAAGTGTTAACTTTTGAGTTGCTTCATTTGATTGTAACGAAAAGGAAGGAAGGTATTTTAGTACGTTATCGTTCCACTGCAGCACACTGTCTTCAACTAAAATTCCCGTAAGGAAAGAAGCAAAACATTTTGAAACAGAGGCAAGCCGAAAAACAGTGTGCACATCTACAACGTCATGCGTACCTATCGTTTTCACGCCAAAGCCCTTTATGAAAATAATGGTGGAATCAAAAACAATGGCAATCGCTGCTCCAGGCGTATTCGATTCATCAACCAGAGAATCGATTTTACTTTCGTAATCGGTGAGAAGTTGCGTTATAAAAGGATTTGGATCTGGTTTGGTGGCAGGTTTTGTAATAGTGGAATGAACTACCGCTACAGCTTTTTTCGAAGTTAACATCTGCACCAGCATAAAAGGCAGGGCAAGCAGAACTACGGCAAGTAAGATGTATCGTTTTCTTTTCGTCATTAAATCATACCTTCATCTGCAAAGCTAAAATATTTTTGCCCAGCGAGTATGACGTGATCCAGAACTTGAATTTCTAAGAGTTTACCACCCTCTTTTAATTTCTTAGTGAGATCAATATCTGCTTGACTGGGGGATAAGTTTCCGGAAGGATGATTATGTGCCAGAATAACTCCACTAGCAAGTTCTTCAAGAGCCAGTTTGAAAATTATTTTTGGATCGGCCACCGTTCCGGCCACACCGCCCTGACTAATCTGACATTTCTTTGTAACGCGGTTTGCCCGATTTACCAGCAAGATCCAAAATTCTTCATGCGGAATATCCTGAAGATCGCCTTTCAACAGTTCAAAAACATCTTTAGAGGTTGTGATCTTTGGTTTATCATGTTGTTCCAAATCTTTCCGTCTGCGGCCAAGTTCCAGAGCGGCAATGATGGCGATGGCCTTTGCTTCGCCAATACCTTTCGTTTTCGTGAGCTCTTTTACAGATAGTTTCGCCAGCTCATGCAGGTTGTTGGTAGATTGTTGGAGTACTTTCTTTGCTACCTCTACTGCACTTAATGTAGCCGTTCCGGAGCCAATCAATATGGCAATCAGTTCAGCATCCGAAAGTACCGATTTGCCTTTTAAAAGAAGTTTTTCACGCGGTCTGTCTTCAGGAGACCAACTTTTAATATTGAGGGGTCTTTCTTCGGCATTCATTGTACACAAACTTTAACCGCTAAAAGGTAATTAACAAATAGAATAAACACAAAACCCCGCTTTGGGCGGGGTTTTGATCTATAATTTAAAAATGCCTAGGCTAATTTATTGACCATCTTGGCCAACTTCGATTTCTGGTTAGAAGCTTTTTTCTTATGAATAACATTCTTCTTTGCCAATTTATCGATCATTGACGAAACCTCTTTTAAAAGAGTGGCGGCTTCAGTTTTATCTGTTGTTGCAACCAGCTTCTTTACTGACGTTCTGGTTGTTTTGTGCTGATAGCGGTTTTTAACGCGTTTCGCTTCATTTGCACGTATTCTTTTCTCTGCTGACTTATGGTTTGCCATGGTAATTTTTATTCTAAAAGGAGTGCAAAAATAAAGGGATTTGGCGGAAATGCAAAGACTTGCTTTTCTTTTGCTTAAATTCTTATCTTTTCAATATGATAAAACGCTCCGTTGGCTACTTACTTTTAGTAATATCCCCTTTTTTATTCGGTTTCTGGGGTTTTTTTGGTCATCAGCGCATTAACCGACTGGCTGTTTTTATTCTTCCGCCCGAAATGATTGGTTTCTATAAAGTAAATATCAACTACATCACAGAAGCTTCTGTAAATCCGGATAGAAGAAGGTATTCTAGTCCACATGAGGCTCCACGACACTATATAGATATTGATCATTATGGCGATAGCGCACTTTATAAAATGCCGCGGTTTTGGAAAGATGCCGTTGAAAAGTATTCGGAAGACACTTTAAAGGCGTATGGAATTGTGCCTTGGCACATCAACATCATGTATTATCGGTTGAAGGATGCGTTTCTTATGAACGACCCGGAAGCCATTCTTCGCATTTCTGCTGAGCTAGGTCATTATGTAGCCGATGCCCACGTGCCGCTACACACAACCGAAAATTATAACGGTCAGTTTACCGGTCAGGAAGGTATTCATGCTTTTTGGGAATCGCGGTTGCCTGAATTGTTTTCGGGTGATTATGATTTTTTTGTGGGAAAGGCTGCACACATCGATCAGGTTCAGCCTGCCGCATGGAAGGCAATTGAAGGATCGCACCTCGCACTGGATTCTGTTTTGAGATTGGAAAAAGAATTATCGAACCGCTTAGGCTCGTTAAAATACTCTTTTGAAACGAAAGGAAGACAGACTGCGAAAGTATATTCTGTAGAATATTCAAAGGCGTATCATCAAATTTTAAATGGCATGATTGAGCGCCAAATGCGAGGCGCAGTTAAAATGATCGGTGATTTGTGGTACACCGCGTGGGTAGATGCCGGACAACCTAATCTAAAAAAATTGATTCACTACAAACCAACGGACGCGGAATTGAAAAAGAAACGCGAAGAGGTGGATGCTTGGAAGAAAGAACAGTTTAAATCAAGGCAACACGAAGCCGATTTTTAGGAAAGAAATGCAGAAACAATTTCCTCCCATTCGTCATGCAACGATTTTTTGCTAACCGGTTTGCCAGCCTGCTGATACCAATAGGCAGCATTTCCTAAGTCACCATCTTTACGATGTAGGTAAGCGTGCACCCACGATGCATCGGTAGACTCAACCTCTTGCGCCAAATCATGCGCTTTATTCCAATCGCCATTGGCTTCAAACCAAAGTGCCTGCAATAATAACGTTGTATTTTCTGGAGGAGTGTCCTCTTCTAATGTTGCTGTAAATTGATCAAGTGTCATAGTGTGCCTGTATTGATTCGTAAAATTAAATAGAAACTTATTATCTTCTTACTTGATTGTATCTTAATTCTTTTTTTTAATTGAAATCAGAAAGTTATTTCCATTCCCGATCTTTAAAAGTAAAAAAAATCATATGCGCAAAATCTTCTTTCTTTTCAGCTTTGTAATCTGAACTAATTTTTCGTTTGCACAATGCAATGAGTTCTATCAATTTAAAGAAGGTAGCGACTGGGAAATGGAAAACTATAATGCGAAAGGCAAGCTAACCGGTACGAACCAACAAAAAGTAATGCGCTACACTGAAAATAACAAATCGTTTACGGCAACGATCCATTCTATTTTAGTGAACGAAAAAGGAAAACAGATAATGGAAGGCGATTTGGATTTTGCTTGCAACAACGGCACAATATTAATTGATATGCGCAACTACGTTGGGCAAGATCAAATGAAATCTTTTGAGAATTATGAGATGAAAATGGAGTCTGAAAATCTCGAAATCCCCAATTCTTTTTCAGTGGGTCAAACTCTTAAAGATGGCTCCATGACATTAACTGCGTTGAATGCTCCACTTCCTATGAATATGATGGTAACGATTACCGATCGTAAGGTAGTGGGCAAAGAGTCCATAACCACTTGTGCTGGTACGTTTGAATGTTATAAAATAACGAGCAAGTCAACCTTCAAAACAAAAATGGGAATTAGCCTTACGCTTGCCTAAGATATAAGTAGAGTGGATAGCACCGAAAGTGGCAGTTGTAAAATCTGA
Organism: Cytophagales bacterium; assembly: GCA_038241205.1. GTDB lineage: Bacteria > Bacteroidota > Bacteroidia > Cytophagales > Cyclobacteriaceae > Chryseolinea. The sequence continues at coordinate 16,735 of JBBRFY010000040.1, read as the reverse complement.
ATCCTACAAAAACAATAAACTTCAAGGTTATACACTTCTAACCAAATGGAAATAATTCAATAATATTGTTCTCCTGACAAAAGCGTATCAATTCATTATTGGTATTCAATCCGATGGTGTTACTTCAGGTTGAACAACCGGTTTGCTTTCTAAAGTTGCTTAAAATCGTTCAAGCCTTGCTCATCATAATTATCATTCCTAGCCACATTGCTTTTCCGCCCAAGCCTTCACTTGCGCAATCGTACGTCTAGGTAACTACAATATCTTATATATCGTCCCGCACAAAAAAAATAATTCCAGAGAGCTGTATACCTCTGGAATTATTTTGATGCACAAACCAACTCTAATTACATTCCATGGCCATTCAATAAAAATCGAATACCCACCTGAAGGGATAATGAACTAAAGGCACTTCCTTCGCGCAATGCTTCGCTTGGCTTATCAGGATCTTGTGATTCTCCAACCAATGCAATTTCTTTTTTAAAGATGATTTTCTTTTCTGATACTGACAGGTCTTGCAGATTATCATTACCATTATACGTGTCTTCTGTTAGATTATATTCTTCAGCATAGTAACTCATGCTAATGAAATTCACTTCGGTGAATAAGTCGATTTTATCACTTAACATCCAGTTTATTCCAACGGCACCTTGAAGCCCGATACTGATACCTTTTGAATACTCCCACTTTCGGTTACGCACATCCTGAAGATCAGGATAGTAGCTGACTTTGCCAACATCAGATGACTCTCCGCTTATCGTAGGAGAACCAACTATTACCCCGAACCGACCATAGGGTATCTTTGATCCTCTGGCTGATGTAATAATGAAAGAAGGATTTATGTAAAGACCCTTCGAGTAGGTTTCAGTTATTTCTTTTTGAGAAGAGGTAGAGAAATTATCGGTATATGTAGAAATTTCACTTGTTTCAAATTTCTTGCCTTGGGTGTATTGAACATTCAATTCGACACCAATAAACTCGTTGAACATAAAACCTGCGCCAACATTAAAGTTGATACCTGCTCCAAAAGAGCCCGAAACATTTTCCGATGTAGCTTTGCTAATTTGGTTGTTGTCGGTATAATCTTCTACATAGAGGTACTTTTCGCCAATAGATTGTGAGGCCATTGGAATGGCATAGCCAGCTCCGGCTTTAAAGAAAATGCCTTGTGCAAAAGATGCCGAAGTTAGTATTGTAAGACCAAAAAAAACGGTTGTAATTTTCTTCATTGATGTGGGGTTGAGATTAAAGTTTAGTTACAGACATAATACGAAGGTAAGTCTTAAACTGAATCTTTCAACTTCAAATACTCTTAAATCGGGCAGTAAGCCTTTTGCGAAATTAATGCGTTTAGTAAAAAAACATAAAGCGCAATCGAAGCGCTTTATGTTCTGAATTTTTTTAGTACGATTTAATTTTAAAAAATTACTGCATTACTGAAGTAGAATCAGTCACTACTGTTTCAGGTTCCACAACTGGTCTGCTTTCTACAAGTTGCTTAAGATCTTTCAAGCCTTGCTCATACTGGTTGCCTAGCATCGGGCCCATTACCAACCACATTGCTTTTCCTCCCAAACCTTCATTTGCGCCATCGTAAGTCCAGGTAACTTTTGTGCCCTGTCCTTCTGGCGCTAGAATAAATTCATTGTAAAATGTAGTTTCTGATCCTCCAAACTTCATCCCGTTTTTAACAAATGCATTTTCTCTTATCTCTTCTGTCCATTGAGAACCTGTGCCCGACTTCGAACCATCCCAAGCCATGGTATGGCCAACACTTGCGGGCATACCTTGTACAGTCTGTTTCGCTGTTGGATCCATCTTTGCCCAAGGCGACCAAACGTTAAACTTTTTAAAATCGCTAACCTCAGGAAATACTGAAGAGGCAGGCGCATTAATTACGATCGACTTTTCAATGTGTCCATCACTGGGCTGCATGAGCGTTGCAACCAGACCAATGGTAATGATTACCAACAGGATAATTCCTATAATTTTTATGGCTTTCATGTTAAATAATGGTTTGTTTGTATCGAAGTTAAAGAATTATTACTTTCTGAATCGTTGTAATTGTCTTAAAAAGATTGAAATTTGAAAGAATCAAAAATCAAATCGTATGAGCATATTCAATAATCCCAATAAAATTCCTGAAAATTATGGTCTGCGCATAGCCGGTGGACTGATTGGATTTTTTCTGCTAATGAAAGTCATTGGACTTTCTAACCATGTTGAATTACGCATGCTGAATCTCCTTATTTTGGCGGCAGGTATTTACTTTGCTTTAAAGAAATTTAAACGAACACATCACGACCATCTTAATTATTTCAGAGCGTTGGTAACGGGTGTTGGTGCTGGCGCTGTAGGCACACTTGTTTTTTCGGTTTTTCTTTTTTTGTACATGATGATTGACCCTGCTATGATGGCGGATATAAAAGCAAACTCTGAAATGGGGCGTTATCTAAATCCGTACATCGCTGCATTTATTGTAGCCTTCGAAGGTTTCTTCTCCGGATTCTTAGTAACCTTCATCCTCATTAACTATGTAAATACAGATGATGTTGCTGATCCGCTGGATAAGGAACTTTAAATTGGAGTTTAATTTTTCCATCAAAGAATAGATATTATCTTTTTAAGCAAACAACAATGCCGAATGAATCTCATTCGGCATTGTTGTTTTATACGATGTGTGTTTGTGTGCTTTTAATTATTAACTACATAGAATAGAAGGTTCGATTTTCGATTCTGAAGTCTTTTGTCTAAAGTCTAAAAACCATCAACCAACAGCGAAATTCGATTAACCATTAACGGATAATGGCTGCCCTACTTAAGCTCCAATTCAATCACCGTATCAAGATCATCCATCTTAGCCTTCGGCACTTTTAAGGTAATTCCAAATTCATTTTCTAAAAACTTTACGGGCGTTTTATCAGTATACATTTTTGCTGATTTTATTTTTTTACCCCATGATGGCAATATAATGGATTCATCCTGCCAGTTTAAAATGTGCATATATACTTTATTCCCTTTTTGAGTCATAACACCCCAATCGCGAGCACTGAGTGGTCCGCCTCTGGTGCCATAAATCGTTTCTCCATAAACGTTAAGCCATTCGCCCATTTCTTTTAATCGTGCAATGTGTTCGGTTTGAATTTTTCCATTGGGCATTGGCCCGATGTTTAATAAAAAATTTGCGCCATAACCAGCAGCTTTCACAAGGTATTGAATCAATTCTTTTTTGCTTTTGTGTTGATCATCTTTCAGATTGAAGCCCCAAGAGTTATTGATGGTTTCGCACGTTTCCTTTGGTAATTCTCCAATGGTTTGTTCGGGAGAAAACCCCGTTGTGTTATGTCCCGGTAAATCTTTTTCAAACATTTGAAAATCTTCACCTTCATAGGGAGTTCTGTGGTGATTGCTTCCTACTAACGCACCGGGTTGAAGTTTGTGAATTAAACTATACGTTCTTTCTAATTGCCAATCCGCATCTTTCTTGTCCCACATGCCATCGAACCAAATGCCGGCAACATCACCATAGTTGGTTAAGAGTTCAGACAGTTGGGCATCCATGTATTCCAAATATTTATTCATGTCACCACTTTGAGGTCGCCCTGTCCACTCTCCTCCAGTATTGCCCCGAGGAAAATAATCGGTGCGATGCCAATCGAGTTGAGAATGATAGAAGAAAAGTTTAATACCTTCTTTGCGGCATTCATCCGCCAGCATTTTTAAAACATCTTTCCCGTAAGGAGTTTTTTTCACGATGTTATAGTCGGATACCTTACTATCAAACATGGCAAATCCATCATGGTGTTTGCTGGTAATGGTAATGTATTTCATGCCTGCACCTTTGGCCATTTGCACCCAGGCCTTTGCATCAAACTCCGTTGGATTGAAAAACGCAGGGATTTTTTCGTATGCCTTAATAGGTATCTTCTGTTCATTCATTACCCATTCGCCATCGCCCAATACACTGTACACTCCCCAATGAATAAAGAGACCGAACTTGGCATCTTGAAACCATTCGCGATTTTTGAGGTTCGCTGGGGTGGGTTGATATTTTTGCGCGTCTGCAATAAAGGTGATGAGGATGAGGACAATAAGGATAAAGCGATTCTTCTTCATGGAGATTTATTTAAATTGCGATCCCTGAAAATTAGGGATTCAATATGAGATACAAAAGCATCGATCCGAAACTCTTCATCAGCAATCGCAAAAGAGTGATAAAGGAATTGAAATTAAATTCTGTTTTAGTGGTGAATGCCAATGATGTTATGCCCACCAACTCGGATGGCACGATGCGTTTCCGCCAAAACAGTGATCTGTTTTATTTAACGGGTGTCGATCAGGAAGAAACTGTTTTTGTGATCTGCCCGGATTTTCCGGATGAAAAATATCGTGAAGTTTTATTTATAAAAGAGACGAGTGAAGTAATTGCTACGTGGGAAGGGCATAAGGTAACAAAAGAAGAAGCGCGTGCAGCAACGGGTATACAAACGGTGTTGTGGCTTTCAGAATTCCCGAAGCTTTTCAATACCATGATGTTGATGGGCGATGTGGAGCATGTATATTTAAATACCAACGATCATTATCGGGCAGAGGTAAGCGTTGAGACACGTGAGAATCGTTTTGTGAAATGGTGTATGGAAAAATTTCCATTGCATCGATATGAACGATTAGCGCCTATTATGCATAGGCTGCGTTCAATCAAATCGGCAGAAGAAATTACCTTATTGCAACTTGCGTGTGATATTACAGAGCAAGCATTTTTTAGAATATTAAAATTTGTGAAGCCGGGTGTACTAGAATATGAAATTGAGGCAGAACTGGCGCATGAGTTTTTGCGAAATGGTTCGAGAGGATTTGCATATGAGCCCATCATCGCATCTGGGGCAAGTAGTTGTGTGTTACATTATATTGAAAACAACAAGGTGTGTAAGTCAGGCGATATTTTATTGTTAGATGTTGGTGCAGAGTATGCCAATTATAATGCAGACATGACGCGTACCATTCCGGTAAACGGAAAATACACCAAGCGGCAAAAAGAGGTTTACAATGCTGTGCTTCGTGTACATCAAAAAGCTGTAAAGATGTTAAAGCCTGGAACAAAATATTTTGAATACCATAAGGAAGTTCAAAAGATTATGGAAAGTGCGTTGATTGGTTTAAAGCTTATCGATAAAAAAGACATCAAGAATCAGGATGTAAATAAGCCACTCTTTATGAAGTACTTTATGCATGGCACGGGTCATCAACTGGGGTTGGATGTTCACGATGTAGGCAGCATGTATCACAAAATGCAAATCGGCCAGGTATGGACAGTTGAACCAGGTATTTATATTAAAGAAGAAAGCCTTGGCGTTCGAATCGAAAATAACCTGATGATCCAAAAAAATGGCGTGCTGGATTTAATGAAGAACATTCCGATTGAAGCCGAGGAAATTGAGGAGATAATGAATAAATAGAGTTTACAGTCCATAGTCCATAGTCGATGGTCATTTCTGCGAGGTTGTGATTATGGTCCCACTTTTAAGAATCATCCATGGACTATTGACTATCGACCATGGACTATAGCAAACGCAACATGAACAAAAAAAAATACGTACTACTTTTTCTATTACTCGTGTGCATAATAGCGCAAGCTCACGAATTCTGGCTTCAGCCGCAGAAATATTTTTATGCTGTTGGTGAAAAAGCTGTGATAAGCTTTAAGGTAGGAGAGAACTTTATGGGCGAGTCGTGGGATTTGAAACGTCATCGAATTGAAAGATTAGAATTAATTGGAGGCAGTCGGACAACTGATTTGAAAACAAATGTAAAAGAAGGAGATAAGGACAATCTTGAAATTGAATTGAAAGAAAATGGAACGCATTTAATTGTGATGCAGAGCAATGCTGCCTTCATCGAATTGGAAGCGGATAAGTTCAACAGCTATTTAATAGAAGACGGGCTCGATAATGTGTATGATATTCGTAAAAACACGAACACCTTAAACAAGCCATCAAAAGAGTTTTATTCTAGATACGCCAAATTACTTTTGCAAGTAGGCGATGTAAAAGATGATGCCTATAAAAAAGTGATTGGCTTACCGATTGAGATTATTCCAGATCGAAATCCGTATGATTTACAGAAAGGAGATTTGATTCGTTTTAAAATAATGTGGCAAGGCAAACCATGTTTCGGAGCAAAGGTAAGCGTGTGGAATCGTTTTGATAATCGCACCACAATACAAAATATTTATACAGAACAAGATGGAACAATGGAAACGCATATTAGTAATCCTGGAGCCTGGATGGTGAGCGTTGTGCGAATGATACCGTCAACAAAAGAAGGCGCTGACTGGGAAAGTTATTGGGGAAGTTTGGTGTTTGGTGTGGAATAGAAGTTTAAAGACAATCATCTCGCTATTTCTGGTTAGCAAAATTTATTGAACACATTACTAAAGCTGGGATGCACTTATGGAAGATCAAAAAATAATTATATACAACACAGCAGATGGTAAAATTTCCGTTTCGCTGTATGCCAAAGATGGCTCGGTGTGGATGAACCAAAACCAATTGGCTGAACTTTTTGATAGCACGAAGCAAAATATTAGCCTACACATTCTCAACATACTGGAAGAAAAAGAGTTAGTGGGCGATTCAGTTGTCAAGGATTACTTGACAACTGCAGCTGATGGCAAAAATTACAACGTAACTTTTTATAGCCTTGATATGATTTTGGCTATTGGCTTTCGGGTGCGTAGCAAGCGGGGAACACAGTTTAGACAGTGGGCAAACCAAAACCTGAAAGAGTATATCATTAAAGGGTTTGTGATGGACGATGAACGCCTCAAGAATCCAGACGGAAGACCTGACTATTTTGATGAACTGCTGGCGCGGATACGTGATATACGGGCATCTGAAAAAAGATTTTACCAAAAAGTAAAAGACCTTTTTGCATTGAGCAGTGATTATGATTCTTCGGACAAACCCACCCAGAAATTTTATGCTGAAACGCAAAATAAAATACTTTTTGCCGTTACCGGTAAAACGGCTGCCGAAATTGTGGTGAGCCGTGCCAATGCCAATCAGCCTAATATGTCTTTAACCAGTTGGAAGGCAACTCTTGTGCGCAAGCAAGATATTTACATTGCTAAAAACTATCTTACCGAAGATGAGATAGACAGCCTCAACCGATTTGTAATCGTGTTTTTAGAAACAGCAGAACTACGAGCCAAAAACCGACAAAACCTTACCACTGATTTTTGGCGGCTAAACATTGATAATCTGAAATTTCGGGTAACGGTATGATGTTTACGTTGGATGGTGTTGAGATAAACAAAGATCGATCGGAGCCCTATACTGGCGCATTCGGTGCACAATCGCGATGGTGATCAAGATATTGCTTGAAAATAATTGAATTGAACGATAAAACGGTTTTAAATCATAATGGAAAAATAAGTCATGAGCAAATGGAAAAAAGGGTAGAGTCTGTATATGAAAAATTTGATTCACAAAGAAAAATGCAAGAGGCTAAACAAGCGGATGAGCAGGAAACAGAGGAACTGAACCAGTTGGAAAACAAACTTAAAAGCAGAAAGAAATAATGAAGCAATATTGTCTGACATCAACACTCAACCCAAACCAGACTTTTACTTTGAAAAGTGAATTGAAAAAGACCTCTAGCAATAAATCAAAGAATTTGTAAAGTTCAATTGTTGTTTTAGTTGCTTCCGCTTTCCAGACTAAAGGAAAAAACAGATCACATCACAACCATTGCTCATCCTCTTAAAAAATTCCAATTGTAAAACCTTCATAATTTTACTCCAATATGATACAATCCATTAACTCTGATCAAGCACCAGACCCAGTAGGACTTTATCCTCACGCAAAACGAATCGGTAATTTACTTTTCCTTTCAGGTGTTGGCCCGCGCAAAAAAGGTTTGAAAGAAATTCCAGGTGTTACGTTAGATGCGGATGGAAATATTGCGAACTACGATATTGCGCTTCAATGTCATTCCGTTTTTCAAAACGTAAAATTTGTTCTGGAAGCTTCCGGCTCGCGATGGGAGAATCTTGTTGATGTTACAGTGTTTCTTACGAACATGAAAAATGATTTCCACATCTTCAATAAAATCTACGCAGAATATTTTAAAGACAATCAACCTTGCCGAACTACTGTAGAGGTAAATGCATTACCTACACCTATTGCCATTGAATTGAAATGCATTGCTACGATTAACAATTAACGGATAACCTAAAACTATTTTCTTCCGATATACATAATCTCACCTCGCACCAATCCAAACTTCTTACGCGTATCATCCGATAAGGTATTTACAAATTCATCTTCCGTTGCGATCAAACCTGCGCGTTCCATCCGCTTTGCATAATCTTTTCCATACTTGCGAACGTGATCGTCTTGTCCGTATGCTTTTTCGCGTTCGCGCGGATCTGTAATGGATGGATCTTCTAATGTTATTTCTGGTATTGGATTAAAGAAAGGTACTTGTAGGATAGCAAAACCTCCGGGTTTCAATACGCGATGAATCTCACTCATCGCTCTGATGTCATCTCTTACATGTTCGAGTACATGGTTGCACAGCAATGCATCAAAAGTATTCTCCGGAAAAGGAATGTCATGAATATCCATCTTTATTTTTGCCAATGGTGATTCGATGTCGGCTGTAATGTATTGATCACCATGAATTTTTTCAAAACGTTTTATAAAACATGCTTCCGGAGCAATGTGCAATACATGCATCGGTAGCTTAAAAAAATCAGTGCGTTGATTCAAATAAAACCAGATTAGCCTGTGGCGTTCCAGCGAAAGGCAGTTAGGACAAAGCGCGTTCTGCCTGGGATTTAATCGGCCGTATGGCAAGAACTTACAAAAACTTTTTTCACAAACCGGACAGGTAACATCCGTGCCACTGTAGAAAACACCCAATACCTTTAAGCCAACACCACTGACTCTTTGAAGGTATTTGCGCGGAACAAAGCGAATGAGCAGGGAAATCAGTTTTTTCATGGTCGGCAAAGATAGGCATCATGTTCCAAGTTTAAAGTTCAAAGTTTGAGGTTTCAGTCCACAGACCACTGTCGACTGTGGTCTGTGGACACTTTTAAAAATATTCCATTTCACGTAAAACTATTTGCCAACCCTGCCCATCTTTATGCCAGATTGGTTAAGGTAATTAAATACAGACGCCAATCGATCGTTTAAATTCCTAACCTGTGGTTGATACTTTACTAGACATTGCAATGATGCATGCTGATACTCTCGTAATTCGGGCGAAACAAGGGGATCAACCTGCGCAAGGCAAATTGGTGCAGCTCTGGTACAAGCGAATCTATAACTACGCCTATAAATTTTTTCTTGATCACGATCTGGCCATGGAGGTCTCGCAGAAAACATTTATTTCAATGTGTCGCAATTTGCCAAGCCTTCAAGATAACGGAAGGTTTAAGTCATGGCTTTACACAATCGCGGTAAATTATTGTCGCGAAGAGGCTCGAAAAATAAAAAATAGCAAAGCCATTTCATTTGATAAAGTTTGGAATGCAGAAGCGGAAGAATCTCCTCAGTGGGAATCATCGCGGCAACGCAATGAAAATCCGGAGCGGCAACTTCAGCAACTTGAGCTTGCAGACATTTTGCAAGAAGCATTATTGGAGTTGAGTGTCGAACAACGTGAGGTTGTTATTATGAAGGAATATGAAGGGCTAAAGTTTCGGGAGATTGCTGAGGCTTTGAATATTTCTGAAAATACGGTGAAGTCGAGAATGTATTACGGACTTGATGGGTTAAAGAAAATTTTAGATCGTAAAAATATCACTAAAGATACCTTGGGTTATGAACTATAAACCAAATGAAAGCGAGTTGATGGCCTATCTATACGGAGAGTTAGAGGGTGAGGCCAGGGAAAAAGTAGAAGCATATCTTGCATTGCATGATGATGAAAGACGAACGCTAGAGAATTTTAAAAGCGTGCGTAATCTGATGGCAGATGTAAAAGATAAAGAGGTAATTGCTCCACCAATTTTTATTGGTGACGCAGAACATTACTTCTGGGATGTTCCCTACTTTAAAACCATTATGAGCATTGCAGCATCGCTGTTGCTTGTAATAATGGTGGGATATTTTATGAATGCTCGCATCAGCATGGGTGGAGGTGAATTTAAAATCAGTTTTGGAAAACAGCAGGAATTACTTCCGGTAATTATACCAGAAGTAAAACCAACAGAAGCTTCATTAACACCCGATCAAGTTCAAGAGATGATTAATTCATCGTTGGCCAGCAACAACGAATTCTTTCATTCAAGCTTTGAGGCATCACAACAAAAACTAGATGCTTCTATTCGTAAAACACTGGCAGCAAATTCCGGCAACATGGATCAATTGGTACGTCAAGCGTCTTTGGCATCACAATCTCAAATCAGCAATTATGTATCTACCATACAAGCGGAGAATATGAAAATGGTAAAAGATTATTTTCAGCTCACAGCGAACGATCAAAAGAAATATGTTGAAGCATTGCTGGTAGATTTTTCAAAATATTTGCAACAACAACGCAATGACGATTTGCAATTGGTGCAAGCGAGATTAAACAGTATGGAGAAAAACACCAAAGTATTTAAGCAAGAGACCGAACAGATTTTATCGAGCATTATTACAACCGTAGGTAATCCTACATCAACAAGAGGAATTAAGAATTAAGATTTTTTAAAACTTTCGGCTTTGAGCTTTTTGCTTTCAGCTTTACAAAAAAAATAACATAGATATGAAAAATAGATTTCAATTTTGGAAAGGTATAGTGTGGATGGTTTTGATACTATCGCACCCGCTCTTTGCACAAAAATTAGATGAGCAAAGAATGCAACGCGATATGGTTGTTGCTCAAAATGTATTGAGCACTTTAATTAAACAACAGTTTGATCAACAGCGAATGTTTTTTCCGCTCGAGATAACGGCTAACTATCAACCCGGATATGGCGTAACATTTTATTTACCAGCAGATTTTACAACACCAATTTCTTTTGCTATTGGCGGAATGGATATAAACAACATGACCTGGGATAATATCGGACCAATGGATGCACCGGAACCTCCAGGATTAGGGTATACGTATAGTTATAGTACAGATAGAGAAGGCAATGAGATAGATAGAGCAGAAAGAGATAGAGGTCAGAGTGTTAACACCATTAAGCTCGCAGGAAAGGCGAAGCAGGGTAAGAAATTGGATATGGATAGTGTGCGTGATGCCTACAATTTAAAAGTGGTTGAAGCTGCCAAAATGTTTCTAGTAGATTATGGTGATATGATTACGCAGCTTCAACCAGACGAAAAAATAATCGTAGCAAATCAAGGTGATCAGCCTCGTGTTTGGGTGAATCAATATTTTAACACACCACAGCGCACGCATCTGTCAGTAGAGGTAACGAAATCGGATTTAACCAACTATAAACAAGGGAAATTAAGTCGCGATCAGGTTTTAGCGAAAGTAAAAGTGGTGAACACACAATCAATAGAAGCAGCTGAACCAGACTTCGAATTATTGTCGAGCATTTTCAACAGCCTGTATCGAATTGATCTTTCTAAAACTTACTTCACTGAAGACAAAATATACTTTGAACGTTTGAAGGATTATGGTGTAGTGTATTACATGCAAATGTACAGCGGAATAGAAATTGACTACAGACGGTTTGCGTTGCCAACGCTGGGTCTGGAGGATGTTGATTTAGCAACACGAAATAAAAAAGTGGCTGAACTTTACCCGAAGTTCGAAAAGGAGATGAAAGAGAATATTCTTGATTATGGCCGAACATTAAAAAGTCTGAAAGATGATGAGAATCTAATTTTCCAAATTAAGTTAACCAGATGCAACGGTTGCGGAATACCAACAACGCTTGAGTGTACTGTTAAAGGAAGTGTGTTGAAAGATTTTAATGTTGGTAAAATTGATAAGAACGCAGCCCTCGCTAAGATGTCTATTAAAAAAGGATCGAATCAATAATTAGAATTTTCGATAACAAAGGTGGAAGGATGTGCGTTATCCTTCCACTAACTTCCACTAATTACAGGGGAGGGATTTGATTTGTATGAATGGTAGAAAGTGCCGTAACCTTATTTGTATTTTGGAGTAAAGTATCATGTACAGTTAACCGATAGCAGCGTTGCTAAACCGAACCCACAGATGAAGAGAAAATTACTTATTGGTGCAGGCATTACAATTGGCCTTCTTGCCGCTTATTTTATTTTTAGAACGAATAGCGTTGGCGGTGCAGCGGATATTATTACGGACTTAAAACGTGGCCCTTTTAAAATAGAAATTGAAACCACGGGCGAATTAGAAGCAAAAAATTCAGTTAAAATTTTAGGACCGTCTTCACTTCGTGAGTTCGGAATTTACCAGGTAAGTATTCAGGGTATAATAGATGAGGGAACCGTTGTAAAAAAAGGAGATTGGGTAGCCACGTTAGATCGCTCTGAGTTTCAGAATAAATTTTCCGTCAAGCAAATTGAAGTTGAAAAAGCCAATTCAAAATTTGTGCAGACCCAATTGGATACTACGTTGATCATGCGTCAATCGCGCGATGAACTCATTAATTTAAAATACGCAGTAGAAGAGAAAGGTATTGTGCTCGAGCAATCGAAGTTTGAGCCACCCGCTACCATTAAACAAGCTGGCATTGACTTAGATAAAGCCAAACGTGGCTATGAACAAGCGGTGGAAAATTATAAAATTAAGAAGCGGCAGAACATTGAGAAAATGCGCGAGGTTGATGCGGAACTTCGCAAAGTTCAAAATGACTTTAATAATATGAATAAAGTTTTAGAATCGTTTAGTGTTCTCGCACCAGAAGACGGAATGGTTATTTATGAAAAAGGATGGGATGGAAAAGCAATTAAAGCAGGCTCACAAATTAATATTTGGGAACCAACGGTTGCCACGCTGCCAGATTTGACAAAGATGATGTCGAAAACGTATGTGAATGAAGTTGATGTTCGCAAAGTAAAGCCAGGACAAAAAGTGGAAATCGGGTTGGATGCTTATCCCGACAAAAAATTAAGCGGACTCGTTGTTCGTGTTGCCAATGTTGGTGAACAGCGCCCCAACTCAGATGCTAAGGTATTTGAGATTGCTATAGAGATTAGTGGAACCGATCCTACACTTCGTCCTTCTATGACAACCAGTAATAAAATTGTTGCCCGTGTTATAGACAATGCATTGTTCATTCCGCTAGAATGCCTTCACAACCAATCGGATACCATTACCTATGTATTTAAAAAAGACGGTGCTAATGTTATTAAGCAAGAAATAATTGTCGGGGAAATAAATGCGAATGATGCTGTTGTGTTAGGCGGACTTTCTGAAAGTGATAAAGTATATCTATCTGTTCCTCTCGGAAAGGATGACGATGAGGTGATATTATTAAAGGAAATGAATGGCAAACGGAAAAAAGTAAAAGAGGAAGAAATTAAGAAAGAAGATACGCCCGCAGCTCCTCTTGTTGTTCCTGCAAGCATCACCACCAACTAATATCTTAGAAATGTTGCCTCAGCGTTTACTTGCAAATCTCTACATTGCTATCGATGCAGTGTTAACGAATAAAGTTAGGTCGTTGCTAACTGCACTCGGTATTATTTTCGGTGTTGCTGCTGTCATTGCTATGTTAGCGATAGGTAATGGAGCACAACAAGAAATTCTGAATCAGATAAAATTGGTGGGTGTTAATAACATTGTTGTAAAACCCATAATTGAGCAGGAAGAAGAGAAGGTAACGGAGCAAGCAGGTCAGAAAGAAAAAAAGAAATTCTCTCCAGGTTTAACCATTCGCGATGTTAGAAGCATACAAGAAGTGATTCCTGGCGAAATTGTTCTAAGCCCGGAAATTATTTTAGATACCTACGTTATTCGAAATGGGTTAAGACGCTCCGCAAAACTGGTTGGTGTAGAGCCTGTTTATTTTGATATTTATAATTTCACCTTAGCGGAAGGACAGATATTTAACGAAGAGCAACAACGGCTTGGATCGCCAATCTGTATTATAGGTAATTCAATCAGCGCGAAATTTTTCCCAACCGAAAACCCCATCGGAAAAAGCATTAAGGTAGGAAGGCAATGGCTAAAGATTGTAGGTGTGTTAGCGGAGCGCGTTGTTTCAGAATCAAGCATTAGCAAATTGGGTATCCGGAATTTTAATATGGACATCTACACACCCCTTCAAACCGTTTTAATTCGATATAAAAATCGTGATAAGATAACAGCTGAGGCTCTGCGATTGGCGGCCATGCAAAGTCGTGGGATGTTTTTTGGAGGAGGAGATAAGGCGAATGAACAATCAGAGCTTGAAAAAAAGAATTACCATCAGCTCGACCGTTTGGTTATTCAAGTAAGCCAGACAAATCAACTGACGCCAACCGCAGAAATTATTTCGCGATTGCTTGAGCGCAAACATTATGATGTAATTGATTACGAAATAGAAATTCCAGAACTCTTGCTAAAGCAACAACAACGAACCAACGATATTTTTAACTATGTGCTTGGCGCGATTGCGGGCATATCGTTATTGGTAGGAGGCATAGGTATTATGAATATTATGCTTGCCTCCGTTTTAGAACGCATTAAAGAAATTGGATTGAGGTTATCAATCGGAGCAAAGAAGAGTGACGTGGTTCAACAGTTTTTGTTTGAAGCCGTAATGATCAGCGTAAGCGGAGGGTTGATTGGAGTTGTGTTGGGCATTACCATGGCACTTATTGTTTCTGAATTTGCAGGCATACCTACCATAATCAGTTTCTCATCCATTGTTTTATCCTTTGGTGTTGCCGCTACGGTAGGTTTAATATTTGGAATTGCCCCAGCACGCAGGGCAGCCAGTCAAGATCCGATTACTTCGTTACGATATGAATAGAACGCTTCTCGCTTTTCTTTTTTCCTGGTTTTGCTTTTTTGAACTTCGCGCCCAGGAAACTTTTACCATTGCTGATATCATCGATCGCTCTCAATCTCAGTCGCCAGATTTTAAGCAAGCAGAAACGCGAAGAGAAAATAGGTATTGGCAATACCGATATTACAAAACAAATTACAACCCACAGGTTAGATTAATTAGCAATAATGCTGGTCCTCTTTACAATAATAGTTTCAGTCCAATTCGCCAGCCCGATGGTTCCATAAAATACCTTCAGGTAAATCAGTTTAACCCCGGTGTAAATTTTGCCTTGCAGCAACCTGTTCAATGGACGGGCGGAACAATTTCTGTTAATTCTACTTACAATTACTTTAAAGATATTGCTGATAGAACATCGCAGTGGAATGGTTCCGTCTTTAATGTGCAATTAAACCAACCCGTATTTTCATACAATCGGTATAAGTGGGACAAACGCATTGAGCCGATAAAGTTTGAAGAATCTAAAAGAGATTATGCTGAATCGATGGAAGAAATTGCGCGCGGTGCCGTGAGTTATTTCTTTGGGGTTTTAGAAGCGCAAGTCAATCAACAAATAGCGCAGTATAATCTTGCTAATAATGATACAATTTATAAAATAGAGCAAGGGAGATATAATATAGGAACAACATCTCAAGACAAACTTTTACAAGTAGAGCTGCAGTTGCTTCGTTCACGGCAAGATGTGGCGCAAGCAAAACTCGATCTGCAAAATGCCAGTCTATTTCTAAGATCGTATATTGGGTTGCGAAACGGTGAACTTTTCAATCTGATTCTTCCTGAAGAAATTCCAATTTTTAGCGTCTCTGAAGAAGAAGCATTAAAGCACGCCCAAGAAACACGATCTGCATTTATTGCTTTTCAAAGAAGAAAAATGGAAGCAGAGGCGGCCGTTGCGCAAGCCAAGGGCACACGTTATGAAGTTGGATTATCTGGTGCATTTGGTTTAAACAATGTGGGTGCGGAAATAAATGATCTGTATCAAAATCCTGCACGGCAACAGTTTGTAAATCTAACATTCGACATCCCTCTAATAGATTGGGGGCGCAGACGTGCTTTAATGAAGAGTAGCTATGCCAATAAGCGTCTGAATGATTACCTCATTGCGCAAGATGAAGTATTGTTTGAGCAAGAAATAGTAACACAAGTGCGCCAGTTCGAAATGCTTCAGTTGCAAATTGAAATAACTAAGAAGTCTGATGAAGTTGCATTCGAACGATATAAGGTAGCACAGAACCGTTACCTTATTGGCAAGATTGATATTACAAACCTCAACATTGCCTTAACTGAAAAAGACAATGCCAAGAGAAGTTATCTCCAAGCCTTAAAATCTTTTTGGATTGCGTATTATAATTTACGCAAACTCACACTTTTTGATTTTGCTGAAAGCAAATACCTATACAACCCGTTAGATAAAAACGATCGGTGAGTATTGCTAAAAGCTAAACTTGCTTAAGAATTCCTCTAGCTCCTCCGTTAACGTTCGGTGATTGTTAATACCCAATGTGGAATTAATAAGTTCGTTTGGTTTTACATTGAGTTCATGCAATCTCAAATGTTGATTGATGAAAATAAATTCAAGGGGAGGAATAAGCTCTTTCATCACATCAACAATATCAATTACCTTAAGACTTCGCTCTACAAGGTTATAGGTACCGCTCGCCAGTGATGCTGTCAATAAATTACTCAACGCTTCTGCCAAAAGATTAATATGTATAAAAGAGCGCGATTGTTTTCCATCGCCTTGAATGGTAATAATCTTATCGAAGTTGGCTTCGAAAACAAACTTGTTGATAACGGCATCGAAGC